>WHTA01000029.1 GCA_009379825.1 Streptosporangiales bacterium | reverse complement strand
CCCGGGTGGGCGAGGGATTGGCGAGTGATCCGCAGCGCGGCGACGAAGCTGACCCGGTCGGGGTCGTGACCGGAATGAGCTGCCGCTTGGGTCATCAGGGAGCGGATTGCGTAGTGGCAGCACAGGTGTCCCCAGATCTCTTGGAGAACCAGGTCTGGGGACTTCGAGCGCAGCACGGTGCGTGGCCCGCGCTGGTGGGTCTTCAGTTCGTCGAAGGTCAGTTCGATCTCCCACCGTTGCGTGTAGGACGCGGCGAGGTCGACTGCGGTGACCTCGGCCGGGTCCAGCAGCGTGGTGAAGAGCCGGTAGGTGATGGGGTCCTCGCGGCCGTCCTCGACGGTGTAGTCGATGACCCGGACCAGCATCGGCTCCTCGCGACGGGCTGCTGCGGGCGTGGCGCGGCGTAGGTGGGCCAGCCAGGAGCCGTCAGGAAGGTCTTCGAGGTGGGAGGGCTTGGGTCCGGCCTTGTCGGTGCGAACCCGCCACAGCAGGTCGGCTCCGGTCGCGATTGCCTTGCGCCACAGGGCGTAAGAGAAGAAACCACGGTCGGCCAGGAGCAGCATGCCTGGCTCCAGCCGGTCCAGCAGCGGCCCGGTCAACGTGGCCTCGGACTGGGCGTACTTGCCGATCTCGGCAGCGAAGACCGCGTGCGTGCCGCACTCGGCCAATGCCACGCCCCGGGCCTGCGGGAACGCCGCCTGCTCGCCCTTGTTGACCCCGGGACGTCCGAAGTGCGCAGCGTTGGAGGTCGTATCGGCGATATCGAGGCAGGTCCCGTCGATCGCGACCATACGGCGTCCGGCCAGCCACACACCCGGCGTCTGCTCGGCGCCGATCGGTCGGGCCACCCGCTCGAACACCGCGGCCAACGGCTCCGAGCCCAACCGTGCCCGGGCCTGGAAGATCGCCGACTTACTCGGCGGGCTGTAAGTCTCCTGCCAGCCCGAGGTCCACGAGAGCCCGTCGGTGAGCTGGGCCAGCACGTCCTCATCGGAACCCTCGGAGTACAGCGCCATCCCGATCGAGAAGTAGGCCATCACTCGTGCCGGCAACGACCGGTGACGCTGCTCGGTGCGGCCCACCTCGGCGATCACATCATCGACCAGCCCTGGCGGGAACACCCGCGTCAGCACCCCGACCGACACCAGGTCTGACAACCGACGCTCCGACTCCGGCTTCTTCCATCCAGCACGCGGCATGCCACCAAACTACACCCACGTCACCTTAACTGAACGATACTGGACTTAGGCAGCATCTTGCGGATGTCGAGCAGTGTCGTCGCCGCGTACGGACTGCCGGGCAGGGTCACGACGGTCGCGCGTTCCTGCAGTGTCAGCTGCTGCGGACGTACGGTGAGGCGCGGGTGTTCGATGTCGAGCGTGTTGCGTACCGCCCGTTCGCCGATGCCGCGCAGGTCGAGCAGGCGGGCCCGCAGCCTGGTGAGGATCCGCGGCGTGCCGTCGTGCTCCAGCGCGGTGTGCACGGTGAAGTAGCGGCCGAACGGCACGGACACCGTGGTCAGCTCGTGGGGGTCGCCGAACTGCCGGTCGCGGGCGCCGAGCACCACGCGCAGCCGGTCGTGCGGGTCACCGGGCTGTTCGGCCTCCACGAGGGCCAGCTCGGCCTCGGCGCCGACCCGCCGCAGCCAGTCCTCGACGGCACGCGGCCACTGGTGGTGCGGCGCGTGCCACAACGCTGCACGAGCTCCTCGGTCGAGACGCCGGCACGCGCCGTGCCGAGACACAGCAGCACCTCCGCGGTGTCGGTGCGCAGCTCGGCACCCGGCACGAGCACCGGCAGCAGGTCGGCGAGCAGGGCATGGATGTCCGCCGCCGTGGAGCGGTCTGACGTCACGCGTACAGCTTGGCACCTCGCCGGCGCCCGCAGGGGCGGTCGCGACCCTCTAGGGTTCAGCCGGGGGAGCTGGCGCAGTGACCTGCCAGCGCGATCCGGGCGGCTCGTTCCGCGATGGCCGGGATGGCTTCAGGCGCGCCGCGATCGCGGAGATGGCCAAGTACGGCGTTGGTGATCGCGCCGGCCATCGCGCCGACGAGGGCGGCTACTTCGGTGGGCGCATCCTGCGATGGCCTCCGCCGCGGCAGCCGAGCTGAGCGAGTCGACGACTGTGGCCACGTGCGCCAACGGTGACCGCTAGTTGTCCACGCGCCAGGTGTCTGCGCCGGTTACCAGGGCCTGCAGGTCGCCGGGGCCGTGGTCGTCCTTGGCCTCGGTGATCTGCGCGCGCATCAGCTCGTCGTACGTCGAGCGCTCGACGGACCTGAAGACGCCGACCGGTACGTGCGAGAACGCCTCGTCGTCCAGCCGCGACAGGGCGAACGCGGTCGTCGGGTCGGCGGCGGTGGCGTCGTGCACGAGCACGCCGGGGTCGTCGGCCGCGCAGCCCTCCAGCGCCCCGGTCGTCGGGTTGCGCCTGATGCCCTTGCTCGCGTCCGCGCCGTAGACGATCGGCTCGCCGTGCACGAGCCGGACGGTGCGGTCGTCGCGCGACTCGGCGTCCTTCAGCGGCTCGAACGCGTCGTCGTTGTAGATCGGGCAGTTCTGCAGGATCTCCACGAACGCCGAACCCTTGTGGTCGGACGCCTGCCGCAGCACCTCGATCAGGTGCTTGCGGTCGGAGTCGAGGGTACGCGCGACGAAGCTGGCCTCGGCGCCGATCGCCAGCGACAGCGGGTTGAACGGGGCGTCCAGCGACCCGTACGGCGTGGACTTGGTGACCTTGCCCTGCTCGCTGGTCGGCGAGTACTGGCCCTTGGTCAGCCCGTAGATCCGGTTGTTGAACAGCAACACCCGGAGGTTCACGTTGCGGCGCAGGGTATGGATCAGGTGGTTGCCGCCGATGGACAGCCCGTCGCCGTCACCGGTCATCACCCACACCGACAGGTCCGGCCGGCTGCACGCCAGGCCGGTCGCCACCGCGGGCGCGCGTCCGTGGATGGAGTGCACGCCGTAGGTGTCCATGTAGTACGGGAACCGGCTCGAGCAGCCGATGCCCGAGACGATGACCATGTTCTCCTTGCGCAGCTGCAGCTCCGGCAGGAAGCTCTGGAACGCAGCGAGGATCGCGTAGTCACCGCAACCGGGGCACCAGCGCACCTCTTGGTCGGACTTGAAGTCCTTCGCTTTCTGCTCGCCGTTCTCCACCGGCACCAGGTCGAACGCGCGGTACTTGCGCGGACCCGTCTCTAGTTCAGTCACCGTCGACTACCTCTTCGATCGCAGTCACGAGCTCGTGGGAGGTGAACGGCAGTCCGCGCACCTTGTTGTATGTCACGACGTCGACCAGGTACGTAGCGCGCAGCAGCAGCGCGAGCTGGCCGAGGTTCATCTCCGGCACCACCACCCGGTCGTACCGCGCGAGCACCTCGCCGGTGCCCTGCGGCAGTGGGTTCAGGTAGCGCAGGTGGGCCTGGGCGACCGCGTAACCGTGCTGCCGCACCTCGCGCACCGCCGCACCGATCGGGCCGTACGTGCTGCCCCAGCCGAGCACCAGGGTGCGCGCGTCGCCGGTCGGGTCGTCCACCTCGAGCGGCGCGACGTCGCGTGCTACGCCGTCGATCTTCGCCTGCCTGGTACGGACCATCAGATCGTGGTTGTCCGGGTCGTACGAGATGTGCCCGGTGCCGTCCGCCTTCTCCAGGCCGCCGATCCGGTGTTCTAGGCCCGCGGTGCCCGGCACCGCCCACGGCCGGGCGAGCGTCTCCGGGTCGCGCAGGTACGGCAGGAACATCGGGTTGCCCTTGGCGTCCGTACCGTTGGGCTCGGTGGCGAACTCCGGCCGGATGTCGGGCAGTGTGCTGACGTCCGGGATCTGCCAAGGTTCCGAGCCGTTCGCGAGATACCCGTCGGACAGCAGGATCACCGGCGTGCGGTACTTGGTGGCGATCCTGGCGGCTTCGATGGCCATGGTGAAACAGTCCGCCGGGCTCTGCGGCGCGAGCACCACGACGGGTGCCTCGCCGTGCCGGCCGCCGTACGCCATCAGCAGGTCGGCCTGCTCGGTCTTGGTCGGCATACCGGTGGACGGACCCGCGCGCTGGATGTCGCAGACGATCAGCGGCAGCTCGAACGCCACGCCGAGCGAGATCGTCTCGCCCTTCAGCGAGACACCGGGCCCGGACGTCACGGTGACGCCGAGCGCGCCGCCGTACGCGGCTCCGAGCGCGGCACCGACCCCGGCGATCTCGTCCTCCGCCTGGAAGGTGTGCACGTCGAACCGCTTGTGCTTGCTCAGCTCGTGCAGCACGTCGCTCGCCGGCGTGATCGGGTACGCACCGAGGAACAGCGGAATCCCCGCCTGCCGCGACGCCGCCACCAGGCCGAGTGACAGCGCGGTGTTACCGGTGATCCTGCGGTACAGACCGGTCGGCATCGCCGCGGGCCTGATCTCGTAGGAGATGGCGAACTCTTCGGTGGTCTCGCCGTAGTTCCACCCGGCGGTGAACGCCGTGGTGTTGGCCTGCGCGATCTCCGGCGCCTTGCCGAAGCGCTTCTGGATGAACTCCAGGGTGCGTTCCGTGGGCCGGTGGTAGAGCCAGGAGAGCAGGCCGAGCGCGAACATGTTCTTCGCGCGTTCTGCGTCCTTCTTCCCGATCTCCAGTTCTTTCAGGGCCTCCACGGTCATCGAGGTGAGCTTCACCTGGTGCACCGTGTAGCCGTCCAGGCTGCCGTCGTCGAGCGGGTTGGCGTCGTAGCCGACACGGCGCAGGTTGCGGGAGGTGAACTCGTCGACGTTCGCGATGATGCGACCACCGCGGCGTAGGTCGGCGAGGTTGGCGCGTAGCGCGGCCGGGTTCATCACCACGAGGACGTCCGGCTGGTCGCCCGGGGTCAGTACGTCGTGGTCGGCGAACTGCAGCTGGAACGACGAGACGCCGGGCAGGGTGCCCGCGGGGGCTCTGATCTCCGCGGGGAAGTTCGGCAAGGTGGCCAGGTCGTTCCCGAACTGGGCGGTCTCCGAGGTGAAGCGATCGCCGGTGACCTGGATGCCGTCGCCGGAGTCGCCGGCGAATCGGATGATGACTCGGTCGAGCTTTTGTACGCCCTTCTCCGTGGGCGTGGTGGCTGACGTGGTCACGGGGCTTACAGCCTCCTCAATCTCGTCACTCCATGCTACGTATCTCGAGACCGAGAGGAAGACATCGGTTACGCGGCGCGGGGGGGGTCGGGGGTATGCCCGGTTGCGCAGGGGATACGGTCGGGTACGACTCGTGAGGTCGCTCATCGTGACCGGCCTTTCGAGAGGGAAGAGCTCACTCGTCGTAACGAGCGCGGGGTGCCCTTTATGCCCGGCTCGGCGATTAAGGCTCTGACCTGGGACTCCGCCATGGGTGGATCGGCTACCTGGCTGTCCACAGCTTGTTGTGCGGCCGTTGCGGCGGTTGTACCGGGTGCCTAGGCTCACCCATGCGGCGTAACCCCCGGCGTCGCAACGGAGGTGCCATGTTCGTGACTGGCGTACCCCGCCGGCCACGGTGGTCGCGTCCCCCAACGCGGCCCCGGGCATTGTTGTGCGGTCTGCTGGTCGTCGTGGCGTCCGTGGCGGTGAGCGTGCTGGGCATTCCCGCACCCCAGGCGGCGGCACACGCGCCGCCCGCGCAGGGCAGTGGCGTCTCGGTGACCTCAGGCGGCGGGTTCCTGAACAGCACGTCGTACGAGGCCGGCTCCTACGCGTTCGCGGTCCAGCAGGGGGACGACTTCTACCTGGTCACCGCGCGCCACGTCGCGCCGACCGGTGCCGCGGTCTACGGCTCCACCGGGCTGCTCGGCCAGACCAGCTCGGTCTCCACCTCGAGGGACACCGCGTACGTACGGCTGAACCAGGACAAACCGGACGGCCACCTCCGGATCGGCACCGCGGCCGACGGCTCGTCGGTCAACGCCGCCGTCGACAGCGTGGCGACCCGGGGCTCGATCGCGGTCGGCCAGCGGGTCTGCCACAGCGGCTACGCGGAGAGCACTCAGCAGGCCGGCGGCTACGTCTGCGGCGAGGTGGTCGACGTCCCCGCCAGCTGCAGTTCCTACCTGGTCGCGGCGGGATGCCAGATCACCATGCGCGGCGACGACGGCCAGCAGGTGGGCTGGCTGGGTGACTCAGGCGGGCCGGTGTGGCAGTCGGTCGCGCCGGGCCGGGTACGGCTGCTCGGCGTCTTCACCGCGGTGTCCTCGCCGGCGGGCGGGTCCGCCTCGCTCGGCCACTTCGTCCCGGCGTTCGACGTGCTCGACGACCTGGGTGGCGTTCCCATCCGCGCGTAGTCCTGACAAGCTGGGATTGGCGGGTGACCGCGGCGCGGCACACCGCGTAACCGGAAAGATCAGCCCGCGCTGGTGTCGTCGGCGGACGTGGTGTTATCTGTACGGGTTGCTGTTGCCCGCTGGGCAGTCCCGGACCACGGGTTTGCTGCCCGACCTACCAACGTCGAAGGTGAGCGATGTCCGCGTACCTGACCTCGTACACCGTGGTCGGCGTGGTCTTGCTGGTCGGCGCGGTGTTCCTCGCAGTGGCCTTCACCGCGAACCGGCTACTGCGACCGAACGGCCCCACCACGGAGAAGCTGTACAGCTACGAGTGCGGGGTGGATCCGGTCGGTGAGGGCTGGGCGCAGCTGCACATCCGCTACTACGTGTACGCGTTCCTCTACCTGGTGTTCGCCGTCGATGTGATGTTCCTCTTCCCCTGGGCGACCGTGTTCGCGGCGCCCGGCTACGGGGTGGAGAGCATCGTGGAGATGTTCGTCTTCATCGGCTTCCTCGTAGTCGGGCTGGCCTATGCCGCCCGCAAGGGGGTGCTGACGTGGACGTGACAGCGGCGCGAGGAGGCGGTCGCGGATGACCACGCCCGTTCAGCTGCCCACCCCCAAGCTCGGCCTGCTCTCCCGGATCGTCCCCGACCCGGTCCGGATAGTGCTGAACTGGGGCCGCAGGTACTCGCTGTGGGTCTTCAACTTCGGCCTGGCCTGCTGTGCGATCGAGTTCATCGCCACCTCCATGGCCAGACACGACTTCATCAGGCTCGGCGTCATCCCGTTCGCGCCCGGGCCGCGCCAGGCGGACCTGATGGTGGTCTCAGGCACGGTCACCGACAAGATGGCGCCGGCGGTGAAGCGGCTGTACGAGCAGATGCCGGAGCCGAAGTACGTCATCTCGTTCGGCGCCTGCTCCAACTGCGGCGGGCCGTACTGGGACTCGTACTGCGTGACGAAGGGCGTCGACCAGATCGTCCCTGTCGACGTGTACGTGCCGGGGTGTCCGCCGCGTCCTGAGGCGCTGCTGCAGGGCATCGTGAAGCTGCAGGAGAAGATCGCCGCCGAGTCGCTGCCGAAGCGCTACGGCGGCGCGGCGCCGAGTGCGGACGCGCTGCGGCGTCCGTGGCAACCGCCCCCGCCGGAGCCGATCGCGCCGTGGCGGCCACTGGCGCCGACCGCCGAGGAGGAGGAACCTGCGGAGGACGACGACGCCGACGACGCGCCGACCGAGCTGCTCACCGCGCTCGGTTTCCGCCACGACGACGCGCCGACCGAGGAGCTGCCCGCGCAGGACGCCGTCGACGACGGCGGGCCTGGCACCCAGCCGCTCGCGCCGCCGTGGGGCCCGCACCCACCACGCGGCGGTGACACCCAGCCGCTGCCTCGGCTCGACGGTGGCGAGCGGCCGTGACCGAGTCCAGTCAGCTCGTCGCCGCGCTGACCGAGCGGTTCCCTGCCGTCGAGTGCACGGAGGACCAGGTCGGCGCGGTCACTGCCGACGTGCCGGTCGCGGAGTGGGTGGCCGTCGCGAGCCACGCGCGCGACCAGTTGGGCTGCACGTACTTCGACTGGCTGTCCGCCGTCGACGACCAGGACGACGGGCTCGTCGTGCTGACCCACCTGTGGTCGATCCCCCTGCGGCGGCATCTGCTGCTGCGTACCCGGCTGCCGGTGCCGGCGGCCGGCGACCGGTGGGAGCTGCCGAGCCTGACCGGGGTGTTCCGCGGTGCCGCGTGGCACGAGCGGGAGACGGCGGAGATGTTCGGCGTGGTGTTCACCGGGCACCCCAACCTGACGCCGCTGCTGCTGCCGGACGGCTTCGAGGGGCACCCGCTGCGCAAGGACTTCGTGCTGGCGTCCCGGGTCGCGAAGCCGTGGCCGGGTGCCAAGGAGCCAGGTGAGTCCGAGCACGACGCGGCACCGAGCCGGCGGCGGGTGCGGCCGCCGGGGAAGCCGGACGTGGACGAGTGGCGCGCCGCGGCCGGCTCAGCCGACACCGAGCCGGGTTCCGGCGAGGAGACGCCGTGACGCTTGCGTTGGAGATCGCCGTGCGGGTGGTCGTGGTGTTCGCCGCGTTCCTCGTGCTGCCGATGGTCGTCGGCTACCTCGAGCACAAGGCGATGGCGCACATGCAGGGCCGGCTCGGCCCGATGTACGCCGGTGGCTTCCACGGGTGGGCGCAGCTGGTCGCCGACGGGGTGAAGTTCGCGCAGAAGGAGGACATCGTTCCGCAGGCGGCCGACCGTACGGTGTTCAAGCTGGCGCCGTGGGTGGCGCTGCTGCCGTACCTGCTGGTGCTCGTCGTGGTGCCGGTCGGCCCTGGCGGCCTGGTCGGCAGGGACCTCGACGCCGGCCTGTTCTACGCGCTCGCGGTGCTCGGCATCGGCGTGCTCGGCGCGATCATGGCGGGCTACGCCAGCGCCAACAAGTTCGCGCTGCTCGGCGGGGTGCGGGCGGCCGCTCAGCTGCTGGCGTACGAGCTGCCGCTGGTCATCGCGGCGGTGTCGGTGGCGATGGCGGCCGGCACGCTGTCGCTGACGGGCATCGTCGAGGCCTGGCAGCCGTGGTGGCTGGCGTGGCAGCTGCCCGCGCTGATCGTGTTCGTGGTCGCGGGCGTCGCCGAGCTGCGGCGGGTGCCGTTCGACATGCCGATCGCCGACTCGGAGATCATCCTCGGCCCGTACACCGAGTACACCGGCCTGCGGTTCGCGCTGTTCCTGCTCGCCGAGTACGCCGGCATCGTGGTGGTCGCGGCGCTGACCACTGTGCTCTTCCTCGGCGGCTGGAAGGGCCCGTTCCTCGACACCGAGCTGGGCTGGCTGTGGACCGGCGTGAAGCTGCTGCTGGTGTCGTTCGTGATGATCTGGCTGCGGGTGTCGTTCCCGCGGCTGCGCGAGGACCAGTTGCAGCGGCTGGCCTGGGTCGGACTGGTGCCGTTGGCGCTGGCCCAGCTGTTGCTGACCGCGATCGTGAGAGTGACCTTCGCGTGATGATGACCTCCTATCTTGGCTTGCCGACGACGTCGAGGAACGCGAGGACCCGAGCATGAGCGACCCAGGCACCTCGGGCGTTCCCGGTACGGGTCTGGTCAAGGGGCTCGCGACCACGCTGAAGACGTTGACCAGGCGCACCGGCACCGACGAGTACCCGCACCAGGTGCCCGAGCTGCCGCCGCGCAGCCGTGGCGTGATCGGGCTGTTCGAGGAGAACTGCACCGTCTGCATGCTGTGCGCCAGGGAGTGCCCCGACTGGTGCATCTACATCGACTCGCACAAGGAGCCTGTGCCGCCGGCGAAGCCGGGTGGCAGGGAGCGCAGCAAGAACGTCCTCGACCGCTTCGCCATCGACTATTCGCTGTGCATGTACTGCGGCATCTGCATCGAGGTGTGCCCGTTCGACGCACTCTTCTGGTCGCCGGAGTTCGAGTACGCGGAGTACGACATCCGCGACCTCACCCACGAACGCGACCGCCTCCGCGAGTGGATGTGGACCGTCCCACCCCCACCCGCCAACGACGACGCCGCCCCCGCCCCCAAGGAAGTCGAGAGCGCCGCCAAGGCAGCCGCCAAGGCCGACCAACCCACCACGCCGGACACGGGCACCGGTAGCGGTGCCGCCGGTGCCGGTGCCGGTGCCGGTGCTGGCGCCGGTGCGGAGGCTGCTGGTGCCGCCAGTGCCGAGGCTGCTGCCGCCGGTGCGGGGGCTGCAGGGGCTGACCCTCCGGCTGCGCCGCAGGGTGCAGCTTCCGCGCCGGTAGAGCGCGCCGCGCGCGCACCATCGGCCAAAAAGGCAGCGAAGAAGACCGCCACCCCGAAGCCCTCAACCACCACGCCGAACGCCGACGCCCCCGCCCAGCCCGTCGCCGACCCGCAGACCGAACAGCCCACCGACGCGAGTGCGGAGCAGTCGGTCGCCGAGCCGCAAGCCGGCCAGCCCGTCGCCGAGCCGCAGACCGAACAGCCCACCGACGCGGGTGCGGAGCAGTCGGTCGCCGAGCCGCAAGCCGGCCAGCCCGTCGCCGAGCCGCAGGCCGCGCAGGGCACTGTGGGGGCGAGCGCTGCGCAGTCCGCTGGTGGGGCGGAGGCAGCGCAGCCGGCCGCCGACCCGCCCACCGGTGTGAGTGCCGAGCAGCCGGCCGCCGAGCCGCAGGCTGGGCAGCCCGCTGGCGCGGGCGCCGAGGGTGAGCCGGGTGCCGAGAGCCAAGGCGAGCAATCCGCGGGTGCGGACGCGGCGGATGGGCAGAGCACGCCAGCGCCCGCGGCGAAGAAGGCCGCCAAGCGGACGGCCAAGGCAACGAAGAAGGCGGCCAAGCGGACCACCAAGGCAGCAAAGAAGGCACAGCGGAAGCCACCCGAGCCCGCGAAGCCCGAGGCGGCGGCCGGGGCTGATGAAAAGGCGCCGCGGGCGCCGGGGTCTGCGGCGGGTGGTGAGCCGCCCCCGCCGCCGGAGGTGGGAGGCGAGCGGACCTCCGAGGCCGCGCCTGCGGCTGGCGAGCAAGTCCCGAAGCCGGAGGCGGAGGCGGAGGCCGGGGCTGATCCTGGGGCTGGCGCGGAGCCCCGCGAGGCGGCGCCTGCGGCTGGCGAGCAAGTCCCGAAGCCGGAGCCCGAGGCCGAGGCCGGGCCCGGGGTCGGCGAGGAGCCCCCCGGGGCTGAGACCGGGGCTGGCGCGGAGCCCGCCGGGGTTGGCGGGCGGCAGGAACCTGCGGCTGAGGGCGGTGCGGAAGACGAGCGGGCGCCAGGGGCGCCCGGGGAGGGTGACGAGCAAGGGGGCGGGGCCGGGCCATGATGTGCGCGGTTCCGACCGTTCTCCTGGGCCCGTGCGGCGCGTTGTGGCGGCTGCGGGTGGGGGCACTATGACCGGTGTCGACGTGGTGCTCGTGCTGCTCGGTGTGGTCGCGCTCGGGTCCGGGTTGCTCGTGGTGACGACCCGGCGGCTGGTGCACGCCGCACTTTGGCTGGTCGTCACGTTCGGTGCGCTTGCCGGTATGTACCTCGTGCTGTCCGCGGAGCTGGTGGCCTGGGTCCAGGTGCTGATCTACGTCGGGGCCATCGTCGTGCTGTTGCTGTTCGGCATCATGCTCACCCGGGCGCCGACCGGGTCCTCGGGCGACCTGGACAGCGGTAACCGGGTCGCGGCGATCATCGGCGGGCTGGGGTCGGCGGTGCTCCTCGTCACCCTCGGCGGCTACGGGTTCGCGGGCGCGTACGCCGAGCTCGGCGACGACCGGGTCGGGACGGCGCAGGCGATCGGGGCCGTGCTCTTCAAGTCCTGGGTGCTGCCGTTCGAGCTGCTCTCTGTGCTGTTGCTCTCGGCGCTGGTGGCGGCCATCGTGCTCTCCCGGCGAGGGGAGGACTAGGTGCACGTCGTCGTCCCCGTCGTCGTCGCAGCGCTGCTGTTCTCCCTTGGTGTCTACGGCGTGCTCGCCCGCCGCAACGCGATCCTCGTGCTGATGTCCGTCGAGCTGATGCTGAACGCGGTGAACCTGAACCTGGTCGCGTTCGACGTCTGGCTCGGTGACCAGCTCTACGGCGGGCAGGTCCTCACCCTCTACGTGGTGGTGATCGCGGCCGCTGAGGTCGGGCTGGGGCTCGCGATCGTCCTGTTGGTCTACCGGCGGCGCCGGATCATCGACGTGGACAGGCTCAGGCAGCTGCGGGAGTCCGGCGCCGACCCCAGCGAGCTAGGGCCGCAGCAGCCGGAGGAGCCGCAGCCGGCCACGTCCCCGCCCCCGCAGGAGGTCACCAAGTGACCGGCCTCGCGGTTGCCGTCGTAGCGCTGCCATTGCTCGCGGCAGCGGTCGGCCTGGTGCCCGTACGGCTGCTTGCCGGCCGCCGCGCCGAGCCGTCGACCGTGTCGATCAGCGCGATCACCGCGCTGGCCGGCACCGGCCTGGCCACCCTGCTGTTGGCGCCGCTGTGGTTCGTCACGATCTGGCAGCCCACCCAGGTACGCGAGCTGACCGCCAGGCTCACCCCCACGGGGACCATCGACATCGCCGTTGGCGTGCGCGTCGACGGGCTGTCCGCGACCGTGGCGGTGCTGGTGTGCGTCGTCGCGCTCGCCGTGCAGGTCTACTCCGTCGGGTACATGCGCAACGAGCCGCGGTACCGGTCGTACGCGGCGTTCGTCTCGCTGTTCACCGGAGCCATGCTGCTGGTGGTGTTCGCCTCCGACCTGATCGTGCTGCTGGTCGGCTGGGAAGTGATGGGCCTGTGCTCGTACGTGCTCATCGGGCACCACTGGGAGCGGGTCGACTTCTCCCGCGCCGGCGTGAAGGCGTTCCTCGTCACGAAGCTCGGCGACGTGCCGTTCATGTTCGGCATCTTCGCGCTCGGTGTGGCGGCGGAGTCGTTCCGCGTCAGTGACGTGTTGGCCGCTGCGGCCGAGATGAACCAGCTGACGGTGACCGTAGGCACGCTGCTGTTGCTCGGCGGCGTGGTCGGCAAGAGCGCCCAGTTCCCGCTGCAGACGTGGTTGCCGGACGCGATGGCCGGCCCGACGCCGGTCAGCGCGCTGATCCACGCGGCCACCATGGTGGCCGCGGGCGCATACCTTGTGGCGCGGCTGTACCCGGTGTTCCTGCAGTCGCCGACCGCCCTTGCGGTGCTCGGTGTGGTCGCCGCGATCACCATGTTCACCGCCGCGTGCGCCGCGTTCGCGCAGGACGACCTGAAGCGGGTGCTCGCGTACTCCACGGTCAGCCAGGTCGCGTACATGCAGGCCGGCCTCGCGATGGGCGGCTACGCGGCCGGGGTCGAGCACCTGCTCACCCACGGCGCGTTCAAGGCCGTGCTGTTCCTGGCCGCGGGGGCGGTGATACTCCGCGTCGGCACCAACCTGATGAGCGAGATGGGCGGGCTCTACCGGGTCATGCCGATCACGTACACGTGCATGCTGGTCGGCTTCGCCGCGCTCGTCGGGGTGCCGCCGACGTCCGGGTTCTTCTCCAAGGACGCCGTGCTCGAGCAGTCGCTGCACCAGCTGACCGCTCCCCAGCCGCTGGTGCCGCAGTCGGTGGCGGGCGTCGTGCTGGTCGCGGGCGCGCTGACCGCGTTCATGACCGCCGCGTACGCCGCCCGCACAGTGCTGCTGACCTTCCACGGGCCGCGGCGGACGGACGTCGCGTCGGGCGGCGACCCGGAGCTCGGCATGCTCGTGCCGATGCTCGTGCTCAGCGTGCCGTCGCTGTCGCTCGGCCTGTTCGGTGTGCACGAGGGCTGGCTGCCGAGCTGGTTCGCCAGCGCGGACACCGGTACGCCGCACGCGGTGCTGCCGGGCGCGCTGACCGCCGTGCTCTCGTTCGTGCTGGTCGTCGTCGGCGTGGCCGTCGTCTACTTCGCCTGGGTTCCGCACCCGGAACGCGACCCGGTGCGCCTGGTGGAGCCGGTGCGGCCGCTGTTCGCGCGCGGGTTCTTCGTCGACGACCTCTACGAGCTGGTGTTCGTGCGTGGCACGGCAGCGCTCGGCCGCGCAGTGGTGCGGCTCGACACCGACGGCGTGGACGCGACCGTCTCGGACTCCGGCCGGCTGATGGGCTGGCTCGGTGCGTTGGCCAGGCGTACGCAGACCGGCAACGCCCAGTGGTACGTCACCGGCGTCGTGATCGGCGCGGTGGCGTTGGCCGTCGGGGCGGTGGTGCTGGTATGAACTGTGCCTGGACGCGCCGGGCCGGTGACCGCAGACGCGGCGTGCCTGTCGTCGCCGTGCACAGCCGGTGCTGCCGGTACATCCGCCACCACCACGACACGGTGGCGCGTGGCCAGGTGCAGTGGACCTGGCGTGACCGGGGCGACGACGGCGGCGCGAGCGGTGGTGAGCGGCCATGAGCGTCCTGACGCTGCTCCTCGTGTTGCTGCCGACCGCAGGCGCGGTCGCCACCGCGGGCGTACCGCGGTGGCTGGCAACGAAGTTCGGCGCAGTGGCGGCCTCGCTGACCTTCATCGACGCGCTCGTCGTGCTGCTGGTCTTCGACTACGGCGCCACCGAGCAGCTGCAGTTCGAGGTGAGCTGGCTGTGGATCCCGGCCATCGGGCTGCGCTTCCACCTCGGCCTGGACGGCATCTCGCTGCCGCTTGTCGTGCTCACGACGGGGCTGGTTGTCCTGTGCTTCCTCACGTTGCGGCGGCAGGTGCCAGAGCCGGGCAGGGCCCGTGCGCTCGTGGTCGCCCTGCTGGTGCTCGAAGTGGGGATGGTGGGCACGTTCCTCGCCGGTGACGTGCTGCTGTTCTTCATCTTCTTCGAGATCGTGCTGCTGCCGATGTACGCGATCATCGCGGTGTGGGGCGGGCCCGGCAGGCGGGCCGCGGCGAACAAGTTCCTGCTCTTCACGTTGCTCGGTTCCGCGGTGATGCTGGTCGGCCTGCTCACCGCGGCGGCGCACGCCGGGTCGCTGTCCATCCAGCGGTTGCTGGAGAACGCCGGCGGCGGCATGTCCACCGGTCTGCAGGTGCTGGTGTTCCTGACCATCGCGGGCGGGCTGGCAGTCAAGGTGCCGATGTGGCCGTTGCACAGCTGGCTGCCGGACGCGCACACGGAGGCGCCGACCGTCGGTTCGGTGCTGCTCGCCGGCGTGCTGCTGAAGATGGGCACCTACGGCATGGTCCGGATCGCGTTGCCGACCGCGCCCGAGGGAGCGCACCTGGTAGCGCCGTTCCTCGGCGCGTACGCGGTCGTCGGCATCGTGTACGCGGCCCTGGCCTGCCTCGCGCAACGGGACCTGAAGCGGTTGATCGCGTTCTCCTCCGTGGGGCACATGGGGTTCGTGCTGCTCGGCATCTCGACGTTGAGCCCGGTCGGGGTGAACGCGGCGCTGTTCGGCAACATCGCGCACGGGATCATCACCGGGCTGCTGTTCTTCGTCGCCGGTGCCATCAAGGAGCGCTACGGCACCACGGACATGACCGAGCTCGGCGCCGGCATGCGCGCGAAGGCGCCGCAGCTCGCCGGGTTCCTCGCCGTCGCGTCGATCGCGAGCCTCGGCCTGCCGGGCTTCGCCGGCTTCTGGGGCGAGATGCTCGCGCTGCTCGGCGCGTGGCAGCCGGCCGAAGGGCTGCCACGGGCGGCGTTCCTCGTGTACCTCGCGATCGCGGGCGTCGGCGGGGTGCTGACGGCCGCGTACTTCCTGGTGATGCTGCACCGGGTCGCCCACGGCAAGGTCGCCGACAGGTGGCGGACGGTCGCGGTGCCGCGGTTGTCCACGATGGAGCTGGTGACCTGGCTGCCGCTGGTCGCGGTCATGCTCGCCACCGGGCTGTGGCCGCGCACGCTGCTCGGCCTGACAGGTGCCGCCGTCAATCGGCTGCTCGGTATCGGCGGGTAACGGGGGTATCGGGCGATGGCAGTTCAGCTGAGCGGTCTGGTGGTGCCGCTGATGCTCGCGGTCACCGCTGCCGTCGTGCTGCTGCTCGACGCGTTCCTGCCCGACCGCGCGAAGTTCCTCGTGCTGTGGCTCGGCATCATCATGCTTGGCGTCGCGTTCGTCATCACCGTGCCGCAGCTGTGGTCGGGCGCGCAGGCCTTCTGCCGGCAGGGCGCCGACATCGTGTGTGCGTACGACCTCGCACGGTACGGCGTCGTGCTGCACCTGGCGATCCTCGTGGGCGCGGTCGCCGTGCTCCTGCTGTCGGTGCAGACGGTGGTCGAGGAGAGCATTCCGCCAGGCGAGTACGTGTTCCTGCTGCTGTGCTCGGTGACCGGCGCTCTGGTCCTCACCGCGGCGGGTGACTTCGCCACCCTGGTCGTCGGCCTGGAGACGCTGTCGCTGCCGGTGTTCGGCATGGTCGCGTTGCGCGGCCGGGTCGGCCGCGTCGCAGGCGGCGAGGCGGCGCTGAAGCTGTTTCTCGTCTCGGTGGCGTCGACGGCGTTGCTGCTGTTCGGCGTCAGCTGGATCTACGCGGCTCGCGGCTCGCTGTGGCTCACCGACCTCACCGGCGACCCGTCCGTGGACGACAGGTTGCAGCCGGTGCTGGCCGTCGGTATCGCGTTCGCCGTGCTCGGCTTCGGTTTCAAGGTGGCCGCGGTGCCGTTCCACGCCTGGGCGCCGGACACCTACGAGGGCGCGCCGCTGCCGGTGGCCGCGTACCTCGCCGTGGTCTCCAAGGTCGCCGGCTTCGCCGGCCTGGTGGTGCTGCTCGGCCGCGGTCTGGAGCCGTACGCGGTGAACTGGGCACCCGTGCTCGCGATCGTCGCGGCGTTGACCATGACCGTGGGGAACCTGGTGGCGTTGCGGCAGCGCAGTGCTATCCGGTTGCTTGCGTGGTCGTCGATCGGGCAGGCGGGGTACGCACTCGCGCCGTTCGCCGGGGGCGGCAACCCGGTGGCCGGCGTCGACCCGCTGGCCGCGCCTGTCTCGTACATCGTTGCGTATGCGGCGATGACGATGACCGCGTTCGCGGTGGTGGTGGCGGTCACCAGGGACCACCCGGACGGCCAGCTCGAGTCGTACCGCGGTCTGCTGTGGCGCCGCCCGATCGCGGGTATCGCACTCGCCTTCGCGCTGGTGGCGCTCGCCGGCGTGCCGCCAGGCCTGGTGGGGCTGTTCGCCAAGGTCGCCGTGTTCCGTGCGGTGCTGCTCGGCGGCGCCGGCTGGCTGGCCATGGTGATGGCCGTGAACGTCGTGATCGCGCTGTACTACTACGTCTCGTGGACGGTGCTGGTCGTGCAGCGGCCGACCGCCGAACAGCGCAAGCAGCTGCCCAAGGTTCCCACCGCGGTGCCTGCGCCCATCGGCGCCGCGGTCGCGGTGAGCGTGACCGCCACGGTCATCCTTTCTGTGCTGCCGCAGCTGGTGTTCGCGGCCAGGGACCTGTTCCCCGTCGCCTCGCCGTAGCTACGGCGGTCACCCCGTGCAACCGTGCCCGGTCGGGCACCACGGGCTTCTGCCCAGGGCCTTTCCGCGTAGTGGTGGCCGTTGGAACAGAAATGGTCACTGTCGGCATCACTGCCCGATCCAGGATGCGGCCACAGCCGCCTCGGGGAGGTATCGTGCCGGGGCGGGAAGTGCCACTGGTGGTCAGGATTTCTGCCACGACGACACGACACGGGTTCTGGGGTGTGGCCGTGTCGCGCCGGTCGGTGGAGCGCTTCCCGTCGCGATGACCGTCGCCTTGCCGCGCACCTTCGTGGTGGGTCCGAAAGTGCATGCGGTGGCGACCGGGGGAGGTCAGGCCTGGTGCATCTGGCCGGCCAGCCAGATGCACCAGGTCTCGCGAAATCATCCGCCTGGTGCGTTGACCGCGCCGACCGCCTGCCGCTCGCACGCCGCTTGTCGCCGGCCCGCCGGTAGGCGAGAGAGCGAGATCGACCCTGGTGCGATCCGCGTACCCCGGGTTGCGTAGCCGTTCGAACTCCGACAGCGCCCAGGTGAGAGTGTTGATCGCCGTGGCGTGTTCGCCGCGCAGCGACTCGACCCTGGCCCGCCACAGGGCGAGGTGCGCGAGCTCCAGGTCGGTCGGCTCCGCGGCGGCGTGGAAGGTGGCCTCCGCACGGCGCAGCGCCGCGGTCGCCTCGCCGAAGCGCTGCTGGTGCGCCAGAGCGTCCGCGAGCGATAGCGAGAGGTACGCGACGAGCGCGTCGTCGCCCAGCCGCTCGGAGATCGCGAGCCCCTCGCGCAGCCGCTGCTCGGCGTCGACCGGGCGGCCCATCACGACGAGCAGCTCCGCGTAGTTCATCAGCGTGCCGGCGGCGCTGCGTGAGTCGCCGGTGTAGATGCCGAGCGCGAGCAGGAACTGCTCCTCGGCCTCCGGGTAGTTGCCGGTGTCGGTTAGCGCAAGCCCAAGCATGGCGAGCACCTGCGCGTAGAGCTGCTCGTCGAGCGCACGTGCCTCGGGCAGCAGCGCGCGCAGCCGGTCGGTGCTTGCCCGGTACTCGGTCAGCTCGTGGTACGCGGCCGCGAGGCGTTCGCCGGCGATGACCGCGAGATGCCGGTCCGCGCTGTGCTCGGCTGCCGCTGCGGCCTCGCTGCGCAGGTGCAGGTAGTCGGTCGGGGAGGCGCCGGCAAGCGCGTGCGCGTTGGCGAGCTGCAGGAGCAGCCTGGCCCGCAGGTCGCTGTGCAGCCTGGTGGCTTCTACCGCCGTAGTCAGCGTCCTGGTCCTGACGTCGGCGAGGCGGCGGATGGAGAGGAACCCGTACAACCGCGCCGCGAGCATGCCGGCCAGGTCCGGCAGGCACTCGGCGGCGTCGGTGACGATGTGCGCGAGCTGTACGTACCAGCTGTCGAGCCAGCCGAGCGGGTCGCGCTCTACGGCGGACGCCGCCAGTGGTGGTGCGGTGCCTGCGGTGCGGAGCCCGGCGACGAACGTCCGGCCGGCCGTCACCTGCACGTCGGCGGTCTCGGCGAGACCCAGCCAGGCCTGCCAGAGGCGCTGCCTGGCGGCGGCGGTCGCCGCCGCGGGTTCCTCGTCGCGCAGCCGTTCCTCGGCGACCAGGCGCACCAGGTCGTGCATCCGGTAGCCGGCCTGGCCGGCGTGCTCGACCAGGTGGGCGCCGGCGAGGTCGTCGAGCAGGTCACGCCCGGTGTCCTCGTCGACGTCGAGCAGCGGCGCCGGCATCCAGTCGGGGAACGGCAGCGGCGGGAGCAGCGCCAGCCGCTGTACGAGCAGCCGCTGGTCGTCGCCGAGGGACTCCCAGCTGAGCAGCAGCGTGGCCCGTACCGCCAGGTCGTCGCTTTGCAACAGGTCCAGCCGGTGCCGCTCGTCCGCCAGCCGGCGGGCGAACCTGTCGATCGGCGGTGCGCCGCCCGCCTTCGTCAGCCTGGCGGCCGTGACGCGCAGCGCGAGCGGCAGCCGGCCGCACAGCTCGACCAGCTGGTCCACGGCCTCGCCGGCGGCGGCCAGCTGGTCGCCGCCGAGGTGCTCGGCGAGCAGCTGCCTTGCCTCGCCGTCGGCGAGGGTGCTGATCGGCAGCTGGTGGGCACCGTCCAGGCTGGTGAGGATCGGCCGACTGGTGACGATGGCCGCGCAGTCGGCGGTCGCCGGCAGCAGCGGCCGCACCTGGGCGGCGTCGGCGGCGTCGTCGAGCAGCACGAGCACCCGCCGGCCGGCGAGGCAGCTGCGGAACAGCGCCACGCGCTCGTCCAGGTTGCTCGGCAGGTCGGCGCCGGTGACGCCGAAGGCGTGCAGGAAGGTGCCGAGGACCTCGAACGCAGCCACCGGAGCCCCGGCGCCGCCGCCGAGATGGGCGTAGAGCTGGCCGTCGGGGAACTCGCCGGTGGCGCGGTGGGCGGCGTGTACGGCCAGGGCCGTCTTACCGGTGCCGCCGCCGCCGTGCAGGCAGATCAGGGCAGGCGCGGCGCCGCGGTCCGCGTCGGTCAGGACGGCCAGCAGCTCGTCGAGCTGGCTGCGGCGGCCGACGAACGAGCCGAGGTCGGCCGGCAGCTGTCGCGGCGTGGGCAGCGCGGCCTGGAACCCGGTCCTCGCCGTGCTGTCGGCCCCGGCCTGCAGCAGGGTCGGGTCGCCGGTCACGATCCGCTGCTGCAGCCGCTGCAGCTGCTCGCCCGGGTCAAGGCCGAGCTCGTCGACCAGCTGTCGCCTGCCGGTGGTGTAGACGTCGAGCGCCTCCGCCTGGCGGCCGGTGCGGTAGAGCGCGAGCATCAGCTGGCCGCGCAGCCGTTCCCTGAGCGGATGGGTTCGTACCAGGTCGGTGAGCGTGCCGACCAGGTCGTGCGCGCTGTCGAGCTGCAGGGCGGCGTCCATCCGTCCTTCCACCGCGCAGAGCCACTCCTCGCGCAGGCGCTCTGCCGTGACGTCGAACTCGGGCGCTCCGATGTCCTGGAACGGCTGCCCACGCCAGAGCGCAAGTCCACGTAGGTAGCACTCGTGGGCGTGCTCGTGGTCGCCGCGCCTGGCGGCGACGGACGCGAGGTGGACGTGCTGCCTGAACTCGTCCAGGTCCGTCGTGACGAGGTTGGTCGGCAGCAGGTAGCCGGGCTGCCGTGTGACGAGGACGTTGCGGGGTTCCGCTACGTCCGCGGCGGCGAGCCGTTTGCGCAACGTGCTCACACAGGACTGGATCTGCACGCCGGCGGTGGGCGGCGGTGTCGGGCCCCAGATCACGTCCGCGAGCGACGTGGTGGAGACGACCTCGCCGATGCGCAGCGCGAGCGCGGCGAGCAGCGCACGTTCGCGGTGCCCGCGCAGCTCGACCTCCCGGCCGGCGACCTCGAGCGCCGGCGGGCCGAGCAGCCTGATCCGCACCACGTGACGCAGCATAGGAGACCGGTACGCCGCGCAGATACGTTCAGTCGCTGGCGGCGCGCACCTCGTCGGCAGGCGCCTTGGGCGCGTCGGCGGGTGGCCGCACCTCGTTGCTCGTGCGGAGCGGGAGCTCCTTAAGGAACAGCGAGACGATGAACGCGGCGGCGACGAACGGCACACCGACGAGGAACACGTCGTCGATCGCGTTCGAGAACGCGGTGAGCACCGGTGTCTTGAGCGGTTCCTGCAGCCGTTGGATCGCCTCGATGTTGTTGGCGTCCACGTTCGGCGTCCTCGTGCCCGGTGGCACTGCACCTGCCAGCTCCTCGGCCAGGTACGTGCTCAGCCTGCTGCTGAGCACGGCGCCGAACACCGCCGTGCCGATGGCGCCGCCGGTCTGCCGGAAGAACACCGTGGAGCTGGTGGCCGCACCCATGTCCGACATCGCGACCGAGTTCTGCACGGCGGTCACGATCGTCTGCATGGTGAAGCCGAGCCCGGCACCGAAGAAGTAGACGAAGATCGCCGCCTGCCAGTACGGCGTCTCGAAGGTGAGGGTGCTCAGCAGCAGCAACGCCACGATCAGCGTGGCCCCACCGAGGATCGGGAAGATCTTGTACCGCCCGGTGCGCGTCATCAGCTGACCGGACCCGATCGACGTGGTGAAGATACCGGCTACCGCGGGCAGCATGCCGAGCCCGGACATCGTCGGCGACATGCCCATCACGGCCTGCAGGTACAGCGGGAAGAACACGATCGCACCGAACATGGCGACACCGCACAGCGCCGCGAACAGGTTGCCGACGCTGAACACCCTGTTGCGGAACAGCCGCAACGGGATGATCGGCTCCTCCGCGTAGTGCTCGACGACGACGAACACCACCGCGAGCGCGATGGCGCCGCCGAGCAGTGCCAGCGAACGGCCGGCGAACCAGCCGTACTCGTTGCCGGCCCAGTTCAGGTAGAGCAGCAGCGAGCTCACCGCGGCGACGATGACCATGGCGCCGAGGTAGTCGATCCGGTGCTCTCTGCGCTTCAACGGCATGCGCAGCGCCAGCGACGTCACGACGAGCGCGGCCAGTCCGATCGGCACGTTGATCCAGAAGATCCAGCGCCAGCCGGGACCGTCGGTGAAGAACCCGCCCATCAGCGGGCCCGCGACGCTCGAGACACCGAAGACGACGCCGAAGTACCCCTGGTACTTGCCGCGCTGTCGCGCCGGGATGACGTCCCCGACGATCGCGAGCGCGATGGACATCAGGCCGCCGCCGCCCATGCCCTGGACGGCGCGCGAGCCGATCAGCTGCGTCATGTCCTGGCTGAGCCCGGCGAGCACGGAGCCGACCAGGAAGATGCCGATGGCGATCTGGAAGATCAGCCGGCGGCCGTAGAGGTCGGAGATCTTGCCCCACAGCGGCGTGCTCGCCGTCGCGGTCAGCAGGTACGCGGTGACCACCCAGGAGAGGTGGTCGAGACCGCCGAGCTCGCTGACGATGCGCGGCAGCGCGGTGCCAACGATGCTCTGGTCGAGCGCGGCGAGCAGCATGCCGGCCATCAGGCCACCGAGCACGACCAGGATCTGTCGGTGGGAGAGGGCGGTGGAGTTGGTGGAGTTGGTCGGGGTGGCCTCGGCCGCCCGCGACGAGTCGTCGCGGTCGACGTCCGTCATCAGCTCTCCGTTCCTGGTACGTGTTCCTCGAGGGCGGCGGCCAGTCGGTCGGTCAGCGCGCACAGGGTGCGCAGCTCGTCCTCGGACCAGTCGGCGACGGCCTGGTGGATGAGGTCGATGCGGGCCTGGGTGGCTGCCTTCAGCATGCGCCGGCCCCGCGGCGTGAGGGCCAGCTGGCTGGCCCTGCGGTCGGCGGGGTCCTCGGTGCGCTCGAGGTGGCCGTTCTTCTCCAGCCGCGCTACGTGCCGGCTCACGGTGGAGGTGTCGAGGCCGGCCTGTGCGGCGAGCTCGGACACCCGGCAGTGGCCGTTCTCCCGCACCTTGTGCAGCAGGAGCACGGCCCAGGCCTCGTCCGGCGTACGGGCGGTGACCGCCTTCAGCTGCCGCCCGATTCGCATCAGGGCCAGCGGCAGGCCATGTTCGAGGTCCGTCGCCGGTTTCATTGCTTGCACCCCACAACTATATGCAGGCCGGCGAGGGGACGGCCAAACCGTTTCTCGCGAGCGTCACCGGCCGGGGTGCAGGCAGTACCGGCGGTAGGTGTCCGGCGTCAGGCGGGTGGCTCGCAGGGACAGCGGCGCAGCTCCTGCAGGGCGTCGCCGAGTGCGTCCTCGTCGGACACCGGGGCGGCGAAGCTGATCCGCGAGTGCTGGCAGCCGCGCGCGGTGACGCAGGCGAGGTCGAGGCCGTACCTGTCGATCCCCGTGATGGTGACCTCCCGCAGCGTGCGCCTGTCGTCGCGGTTCAATCTGGCCATCGCCCACTGGGTCAGGTCGTCGTAGTGGTGCTGCTGCAGGTGTCCGGTGATCTCCTGCTCGTTCTCGTACACCGGGTCGGGCTCGGCGTCGCGGAACTCCTCGACCGCCACGTCGTACGTGCCGTCGCTGCGCGTCAGCGAGAGCTCGGCCGGGTGCAGCCGGTAGAGCGAGGCGCCGTGCCCGACGGTCAGCAGCTCGCCGGCCGGCCGGCTGGTCGCCGCGTCGAGAGCGGCCTTCCGCTGCTCCTCCTTGCCCAGCGGTTCCACCCAGCCGGCGACGCACAGCCGGGCGCGGGGCAGGTCGGTGCGGACCGGCGGTACGTCGAGCAGGTCGAGGAACGCGGCCGCATCCTGGTGCCGCGAGTCGGTGACCGTGGTGCGCAGCCGGTTGGCCGGCTCGCCGCTCTCCTCGACGAGCAGCACGATCTCGTTGCTGGACGCACCGGTGTACGGGCGCGCCTTGAGCACGATGTCGTCCGGGCCGCCGGCGATCGCGTGGGGTGTGCCAGGTCCGCCGCTGGCGGGGACGAGCAGGGTGCCAGGCACCACGCCGAAGACCAGGGTGCGAGCCGTCTCGGCCGGGGTCGGCCAGCGCGGCAGTCGATCGGTCAGCGTCGTCATCCGGCCTCCAAGCGAGCGGTCCACCTGATATAGGTTAGGCTATCCTTAGTTCTAGGAGGTAGTGTGAGTCGACCCCGACCGAAGGTCAAGCGCAGCAGGGCCCTGGGTATCCCGCTGACCCGCAAGTGCGTGCCGTACTTCGAGCGCCGCCCGTACCCGCCTGGTGAGCACGGCCGGGCACGCCGCAAGGAAACCGACTACGCGCTGCGGCTGAAGGAGAAGCAGCGGCTGCGCGAGCAGTACAACGTCTCGGAGACGCAGCTGCGTCGCACGTTCGACGACGCGCGCCGGCGCGAGGGCAAGACCGGTTCGAACCTGGTGAGCCTGCTCGAACGGCGGCTGGACGCGATCGTCTGGCGGTCCGGGATAGCGCGCACGATCTACCAGGCGCGGCAGCTGGTCGTGCACCGGCACATCACGGTGAACGGGCAGCGCGTGGATCGGTCGTCGTACCGGTTGGCGGTGGGTGACGAGGTGTCGGTCGCGCCGCGCAGCCGCACCCTGCCGCCGTTCCTGGTGGCGGCGGAGGGCGCGAACGCGCCGGACTCCACGCCCTCGTACCTCGACGTGCAGCTCACCGACCTGCGCGTACAGCTGCTGGCCGAGCCGTCGCGCCCGCTGGTGCCGATCATCTGCGACGAGGCGATGGTCGTGGAGTACTACTCGCGCTGACCGGTTGTGCCGGCCGCCCGGTAACCTCACCCGATGGAATCGCGAGAAGGCGCCGTCGCCGACGACCCGGCGATGCTGGCCGAGCTCCTCGTCGACCACCTGGGTGCGCTGCGACGGAGCATTCGGCGAGCGTCCGGCAGTAGCTGGCCACCACGCGGGCTGACGAACGCGCAGATCGACCTGGTTCGTGTGGTACGCAACCAGCCGGGCATCTCCGTGGCGGAGGCGGCCCACGAGCTGCGGCTCGCGGCGAACACGGTGAGCACTCTCGTCGGGCAGCTGACCGAGGCGGAGATCGTCACCAGGGTCGCGGACGACAAGGACCGTAGGGTCGCGCGGCTACGCCTCACCGAGTCGGCCGCGGAACGGTTCCGCGCCTGGAACGACGAGCGGCACCACGTGGTCACCGAGGCGATCGCCGGCCTCCCCGCGGCCCGTAGGCGCAACCTGGCGAAGGCGCTGCCCGTACTCCTCGACCTCGTCGAGCGGCTGCCGGACGCGGAAGCCCGCGAGGAAGCCTGACCGTACGGCGGTCAGGGCGTCGGCGAGTTGCGGCGGACGAGCACCAGCCAGCTCAGCGAGGCGGTCACCGCGGACGCCGCCATCACCGCGGCCATCGGCATGGCCGTGTTCTCGCCCGCGACGCCGACCAGCGGCGCGGCCAGGCCGCCGACCAGGAACTGGAGTACGCCCAACATGGCGGAGGCGGCGCCGGCGTCCTTGCCGTGGGCGGCCATCGCAAGCGCCATCGCGTTCGGGAAGATGAAGCCCATCCCGGTCGCGACGAGGAACGCACCGCCGAGCACCCCGACCACCCCGGCGCCGGCCAGCTGCCCGACCAGCATCAGCAGGCCGCCGGCGAGCAGCGACCCGATGCCGGTGACCAGCAGCCGGTACGCGCCGAGCCGGTGGGCGAGACGGCCGCTGATCTGCGCGCAGATCACCAGGCCGAGCGCGTTGGCGCCGAACGCGTAGCTGTACACCTGTGGCGAGAAGCCGAAGACGTTCTGCAGCACGAACGACGACCCGGAGATGTACGAGAACATCGCCGCGAACCCGAACGCGGTGGTCAGGGCGTAGCCGATGAGGATCGGGTCGTGGCCGAGGCGCCAGAACGTCCGTAGCGTGCTGACCAGCCCGCCGGCCCTGCGCCGCTCCGGTTCCAGCGTCTCCGGCAGGCCGAGCGCGACGCCGAGCATCAGCAGCAGCCCGATGACCGCGAGCGCCACGAAGACGCCGCGCCACGAGGTCCAGCGCAGCAGCTGTGCACCGAAGATGGGCGCGAGGATCGGGGCGAGCCCGTTGACCAGCATCAGCGACGCGAAGAACCGGGCCGCGGCGGGCCCGGAGAACAGGTCGCGCACCACCGCCCTGGCGATCACCACCCCGGCCGCGCCGGCGAAGCCCTGGGCGAAGCGCAGCACGTCGAGCAGCACGATGTTCGGGGAGATCGCGCAGGCGAGCGCGACGAGCGTGAACACCGCCATGCCGACGATCAGCGGGCCGCGGCGGCCCTTCGTGTCGCTGAGCGGGCCGATCACCAGCTGACCGAGCGACATGCCGACCACGAAACCGGTCAGCGACAGCTGTACGGCCGGGCTGGTCGTCTGTAGTGAGTCGGTCATCTCCGGCAGGCCTGGCAGGTACGCGTCGATGGACAGCGGCGCGAGCGCGGAGAGACCGCCGAGTACGACGATGACGCGGAGGCGTTTGGAGCGGCTGGACAAGACGGTGGGCGTCGCGACGGACTGGCCGGCGACGGTCATGCTCCTCCAGCTCTCCGGGGTAAGAGGTGAACAGGGCTACGGTCTGCTACAACCCGCAGTGCCATGTTCGCATTCCTCGTGGCCGAATCTCACCTCTGCGCCAGAGGTTGTACGTACGGTCAGCAACAATTCGAGCTACGGGGCTTCCGCGTACGCGTTGCCGAGGGCGTCGCCGAGGAAACCGAGCGCGCCAGGCATGGCCCGGCGCCAGTAGTAAACGTCGTGCCCGCCCTCGCTGATGTGCCCGCCGGGCTTCGGCTCGAGCCGGTCGCGGAACTCCTCGACCGTGTCCACGAACGGGTCCACGTCGCCGCAGTCCACCCGGACGTCCACGCTGCGCAGCGCGCTCGACCTGCGGAACACGTCGTGCCTGCGGAAGTCGGACGCGCCGTCGAACGCGCCGTCCGCGGCGTCCTCGGGATCGCGCCACAGCGCCGGGCTGACCGCGGCCACCGCGACGACCTGGGCGGGGAAGTGCTCGGCGAACAGCAGCGCGCCGTAGCCGCCCATCGACCAGCCGATCAGCCCGATCCGGTCGGTCTGCAGGCCGCGGTCGGCGAGTACAGGGAGCAGCTCGTCGCGGATCATCCGCGGTGGGTCGTCGGCGTTCTCCCGCTCGTGCCAGTAGCTGTCCGGCCCGCCGTCCACCGACACCACCACGAACGGCTGCACGGCGAACGCGGTGACCTGCGCGAGGTACCTGTCGGCGCCGAGGTCGTCGAACGCGAACCTGTGGTCCCTGCCGCGGCTGTGCAACGCGATGGCGACCGGGAGCTGCGCCGTGGCGACCATGCCTGGCGGGTAGCTGGCGCGCCAGCTGACCTTACGGTTCCCGCGTGCTCGCGAGGTGAACGTGCCGCCGGCCGACCGCCCTGGCTTGGTCTTCGGCACCGGGGTCTCCGGACCGGTCCAGCCGAGCTTGCGGTGGACCGCGCCGCGGCCGGGGAGCACCTCGGTCTCGACGAGCACGGCGCCCAGGCCGGCGGCCCCCACTACCCCTGCCGCGCCGCCGAGCAGTGCACGTCGACTCACCATCGAGTCGCAGGCTACGTGACCGGCGTCCCTGCCGGGCGGCTGGGCCTGGCAGCATGGGCGGCACGCCGGGGACCGTCCGGTACGCCGGATGAGACGAGGGAGCCGATGGCGGTTGGTGCCTACTGCACGTACATCCCGGAGGCCGACCTGCAGGCAGCGGTCGCACGCCTGCGGGCGGAGGCGGTGGCGAAGAGCGCGACCGGGGTGCACCGCCCGGGGGACGGCACTGCCGAGGTGGTCACCACGCAGCTGTGCCGGGTGACCGAGGGCACGCTGCTTGCGCGGCACCTGCTCGAGCGCGCGGCCGACGAGCCGCGGCCGGAGAGCGCGGAGCTGCTCGCCCTGGTCACCGCGGCGATGGGCAGCCCAAGCAATGACCTGCCCCGCCCGCTGACCGGCGTCGACCTGGCGGCCGCCGCGATCCCCGTGTGCGACGAGGCGGGCGCGTACGACACCGAACCGACGTTCCTCACCGTCGACCTCGACACCACGGACGTGGACGTGCTGAACACGCTGCACCTGCGGCCGCCGTCGGCGGTGCGCTACCGGCTGGCCGAGGGCGCGCGGCTGGACTGGATGGTCCGCGACGCGACGGCGGACGAGTGGCAGGTGGCCGTCTATCCGCAGGAGCTGCCCGAGCTGCCGGCCGACGCCGGGTTCGTGGTGCACCGCACCGACGCCGTGACGGGTGCGTTCGCGATGGAACCCGCGGGCTCGTACGAGGAGGCACTGCGGCTCGCCGAGACGTTCGTGGAGCACGGCTTCCCCGGCGTGGCCGAGCAGGCCCACGGGTTCGGCAACCCGTTCCCCGAGCTCGTGCAGATCGCCGCGGTGCGGTACCCGGAAGCCGGCGGGGTGGAGCTGGTGGCGACCGAGCTCGGCGCGGCGCGGCGGGAGTTCCTCGGCACCCCGGCCGCCAGCTACGTGGCGAACGTCGTGCAGGGCAGCCACGACGACGCGGTGCGCACCGGCTGGATGCTGTTCGGCCTCACCAACCTCCCCGACGACAGCTGACGTACGGGACGTGGTCAGCCGTGCGGGCGCACCGGGAGGGCGGACAGCCGGCGAGCGATGCCGGGTAGCCAGGTGAGCCGGTCGGCTGGCACCGCCAGCGCGAGGTCGGGGAACCGGGCGAGCAGGCTGCGGAACGCGATGTCGGCCTCGGCGCGGGCGAGCGCTGCGCCCAGGCAGAAGTGGATGCCGTGCCCGAACGCCAGGTGCGGGTTGTCCGCGCGGTCGAACCGCGCCTCGTCCGGCAGCTCGAACGCCGCCTGGTCGCGGTTCGCCGTCGCGTACACGAGCTGCACCGGCTCGCCGGCCCGAATGGTCACGCCGCCGAGCGCGATGTCCTCGCGGGCGTAGCGCATCGGCGCGATCTCGGCGGGGCCGGCGTAGCGCAACATCTCCTCGACGGCGGCCGGCACGCGGTCCGGCTCCGCGCGCAGCAACGCCAGCTGCTCCGGCCGGGTGAGCAACAGGAGCACGCCCCCCTGGCTGAGCACGCTGACCGTCGTCTCGTGGCCGGCGAGCAGGATTATCAGCGAGACGGAGATCAGCTCCTCGTCGCTGAGCCGGTCGCCGTCGTCCTCACGTACCTGGACGAGCGTGCCGATCAGGTCGTCGTGGTCGCCTGCGGCCTTCTTCGTCGCGATCAGTTCCTGCATGTACGCGATGAGGCTGCGTGCGCTCGTCGCGATCTCGTCCGGGTCGGGCGCGACGAGCCCCGCGGACCAGGAGCGCCAACGGTGCACGTCGTCCGCCGGTACGCCGAGCAGCTCGCAGATCACCCGGATCGGCAGCGGGTAGGCGAAGCCCTCGATGGCGTCGATCTCCTCGTGGCCGTCGAGCTCGGTGAGCAGCTCGTCGACGATCTGCTGGATCCGCGGCCGCAGCTCGTTGATCCGGCGGGCGGTGAAGCCCTTCGACACCAGCTTGCGCAGGCGCGTATGGTCCGGCGGGTCGTACGCGCCGAGGGTGCTGGTCAGGAACGGCTGCACGTCCTCGGGGAAACTGGCCGTGGCCGCGACGTCGAGCGCGTCCTTCCTGGTGTTGATGTCGCTGCTGAACCGCGTGTCGGTGAGTATGGCGCTGCACTCGGCGTGCCCGGTCACCAGCCAGACGGGCGTGCCGTCCAGATAGACGGCGCGGCTGACCGGGCCGCGGCCGGCCAGGTCGGCGAGGAAGCCGTCGCGGTCCGGTGTGGTCAGCAGCTCGCCGAGGTGGGGTGGTGCGGCGGGTTCGGACATGTGCGTCTCCTCGACGGCTCTCATCGGGGTCTCCGTAGCTCGGCTACGGCGTCCCATGCCTGCAGGCCACGGTCGTCCGCGAAGACGCCGTGGGTGAACATCTCCAGGGCGGCCCTGGAGTACCGCAACGTCGAGTCCAGCCCGTGCAGGTCGTCGACCTCGAGCACCGTGGCGAGCTGGCTCTCCAGCACCAGCGGTGCCAGCAACCAGCTGACGTACACGGCGGCGCGTGCGCGCGGGTCTGCGGTGGGACGGACCCAGCCGTCGCGTTCGGCGTCGGTGAGGAACGCCTCGGTGGTCTCGACGATCTCGTGGTACAGCTCGGCGGCCGCTGCGGACCCGTCGAGCAGTGACCTGGCCAGGTAGCGCCGTGCGTCGGCGGAGTCCTCGAGCGCGGCGGCGAGGCCGGCGGGGTCCTGGAGCAGATCCCGCGGACGGGAGGTGTGCATGATCTCCAGGAGAGCGGCGTCGCACGCCCTGCGCAGCCCTTCCTTGGACCCGAAGTGGTGCACGACCAGCGCGGGCGAGACGCCCGCGTCCGCCGCGATCGCCCGCAACGTCACGCGGTTCACCCCGTCGGCGCCGAACCGGCGCATGGCCGCGTCCTTGATGCGGGCGCGCGCCGTGCGGTCGGGTGAACTCATGTTCAGCAAGCTAAACGTTTGTTCAGTCCACGGCAAGAGAAAGCCCTCCCACCGCTCGGCGGTGGGAGGGCTCCGGGTGGTTCAGCGGGCGAGCGAGCCCATCGGGTCCCACGCCGGCAGCACAAGCGGCTCGGTATCGAGCGCGTCCTGCAGGTGCTTCGGCAGCGCCGACCTGCGGGCGGCGATCTCGAAGACGTACTCGTCGAACCACGAGTCGTTCATCGTGTAGAAGCCCTTGTCCGCCTTGTCGTCGCCCCAGCTGTTCTCCACCCGCCACTTGCGCGGCGTGCCGTCGACGATGTCGACGCCGGTGAACAGCATGGCGTGCGTCATGGCCGAGTGGTGGTAGACGAGCCGGTCGGCCTTGCTCAGCGTCACCTCGGCGTCGTAGACGCTCCCGTAGTCGTAGAGCTTGGCGTCCCAGATGCCGATCTCGCGGCTCATCATCGGGTCCACGTCACAGCCGAACCAGACAGGCTCGCCGCCGGCCACGGTGTCCGCGGCGATCTGCTTCAGCACGTCGATCTCCACGTTGAGGTACGTGACCCGGTCGCCACCCACGACGGCCCCGAGGTAGTCCACGGTGAAGGTGCGGCCGTACGGGCTGGTCTCGCGCGGGTCGTTCACCAGGCAGACGTACTCGTCGATCGGGACGGTGACGTACTCGGCGGCGAACTCCGTCGGGGTCGTCCACCCGTGCCGGTGGAAGTTGCGGTCCTTGTCCTGCCATTGCCACAGGAACTTCGTGGGTGGCGTGCCGATGTGGATGCGCAGCACCCGGTGTACGACCTCGAGCAGTTCCCGCTTGCGTTCCCGCTGCGCCTCGACGCCGGACGCGCGCAGGGCACGCACGTCCCTGGCGCCCTCGCGCAGGATCGCGCACAGGTTGTTGTTCATCCTGCTGGTGGCGGACGAGCTGTCGGTCTCCGGCATCGCCTGCTTGGGGACCAGGCCGTGCTTCTTCACCAGTGCCGCGAACATGTTCCACTGCCCGCCGTCGCTGAGCACCTCGCTGAGGAGGAAGCCGACGGTGCGGTCGTCGACCGGGCGGTCGCTGGTGTCGATGACGGCTTCGAGGAAGTAGTTGGCGCGCTCCAACTTGTCCCAGAACTGCACGTAGCTCTGCGAGAACTCGAAGTCGGTGACGTTCAGCTTCTTGGCCGTGCCGGCACGGAGCAGGTTCAGGCCCGCGAACATCCAGCAGCGGCCGCTGTTCTTCTGGTTCGTGGTCTTCCAGTCGTCGAGCAGGTTCGACACGGTAGTGTCGGTCGACGCGACGATCTCCCGGTCCAACGCGACGTTGTCGATCGACGTGGACGTGACGGCGTTCTGCATCGCCCGGTGCGTCGGGTTGGCGGCGAAGCTCTTGTCGAACAGCTCCAGGTCGGAGGCTGTGAGTGCTGGCTCAGTCAACGAGACTCCTCGTGGTGGCTCGTGTCGGTAAGTGGCCCTCCGGCAGACTACCCATGACACCTCGGCCGCGCCTGTGAGTCGCGGACCGCCGCGGGTGGCCGGCCACGCTGCGCGATCGCGCGCTAGGCGTCGACGCCGAGGACGGTGGTCACGTACTCCTTCAGGATGGCATCGAACAGCGCCTGGCCGTCGGTGACGATGAACCGCATGTGTCCGTAGATCTCGATCGCGACCGTTCCGTAGAGCCGGCTCCAGGCATCCGCGTAGAGGCGCACCAGGCCGACGGGCACGTCCGTGAAGTCCTCGCCGAGCTCGGTCGTCATCCGCTCGGTGACGAACTCCTGCATCTGCTCGACCAGGTGCGCGTCGATGGTGTCAGGGTCGGGGAGGTCGAACGGGCGCTGTCGCCAGATCGCCACGAACAGGATGAAGAACGAGGCGCACAGCTTCCGCACGTTGGGGACGTCGCAGTGCGGCGGCACCGCGTCGCCCGGGGGTGCGGGGGCGAGACCGAACGCGAGCTGGAACTCCCGTGGATGGTCGATGCACCAGCGGCGGAACGCGCGGGCGGCGGCGACCAGCTGGCGCCCCGGGTCGTCGGCCGGCTGGCCGGCGGCGCCTTCGACCAACGCGGCCAGCAGCTCGCCTGCGACCCGGTCGTTCAGCTCGATCAGCAGGTCCTCGTGGCGGGGGAAGTAGCGGTAGATGCCGGGTGCCGTCATGCCGATCTCGCCGGCGACCGCCCGCACGGACACGTTCGACGGCCCGCCGGCAGCGAGCAGCCGCCTGGCCGCGTCGAGGATCTCCTGGCGGGTGGCCTGCCGCGTCTTCTCGCGGCGGGTGAGCTCCGGCACCCGACTGCCCCCTTGACATTAGTGAACACCGTATGCAGAGTTAACACCGTAAATTGTAAACGGTGTTAACGGTTGTTGGTGTCGCAGTCTAGCCGTGGAGGTCTGCCGTGTTCGAGTCGTTGGGCCGGGTGGTCTACCGACTGCGCTGGCTGGTGCTGGTGCTCGCCGTCGCGTTCGTCGCGTTCGGCGCAGTCTGGGGGAGCGGCGTCGCCGACGTGCTGCAGCCCGGCGGGTTCAACAACGAGGACAGCGAGAGCGCGAAGGCCCAACGGGTACTCGACGACGAGCTGGGCCGGCAGGCGACCGACGTGATCGTGCTCTACCGCAGCGACGACCTGACGGTGGACGACCCGTGGTTCCGTACGGCCGTGACGGAGACCCTGGCCGACCTGCCGGACGACGCCGTCGCGTCCACGGCGAGCTACTGGTCCACCAAGTCCCCGCAGTTCGTCTCCGCGGACGGGCACAGCACGTACGTCTCGGTCCGGCTGACAAGCGACGACCAGGGCCGGCAGATGGAGCTGGCGGAGGAGATCGAGCCGAAGGCCGATGCGCCGGGTCTGACCGAGCAGCTCGGCGGGCCGGCGGCGGTGAACAGCGAGATCAGCGACCAGTCGAGCGAGGACCTCGCGCGCGCCGAGAGGCTCTCGCTGCCCGTGGTGTTCGTGCTGCTGGTGATCGTGTTCGGCGGACTGGTCGCGGCGTCGATGCCGCTTGCCGTCGGCGGCATCACCATCCTCGGCGGCTTCGTCGCGCTGCGCCTGCTCTCGATGGCCACCGACGTGTCGATCTTCGCGCTCAACGTGGTGACCCTGCTCGGGCTCGGTCTGGCCATCGACTACGGCCTGTTCGTGGTGAGCAGGTTCCGCGAGGAGCTTGGCCGAGGACGCCCGGTGCCGGACGCCGTCGCCGCGACGATGGCGACCGCAGGACGTACCGTCGCCGTCTCCGGCATCACCGTGGCGATATCGCTGGCCGGCCTGACCCTCTTCCCGCAGATGTTCCTGAAGTCGATGGGGTACGGCGGGATCGCGGCCGTGAGCATCGCCGCGGGCTCGGCGCTGCTCGTGCTGCCTGCGCTGCTCGGCGTCCTCGGGCACCGGATCGACGCGCTGTCGCCGCGCCGGTTGCTGCGGCGCATGCGGGGGAAGGCGCCCGTGGCCGCGCCGCGGCACGTCGCCGGCGACGGCCGCTGGGCACGACTGGCGCGCAGCGTCATGCGCCGGCCGGTGCTCTACCTGACCAGCGTCACGGCGGTCATCCTGTTCCTCGGGTCACCGTTCCTCGGGATCTCCTTCGGCGGCGTCGACGAGCGGGTGCTGCCCGAGGACGCGACCAGCCGGGTGGTGGCGGACACCATCGACGAGGACTTCCCGAAGCAGCAGACCGCGCCGATCATGGCGGCAGTGCGGCTCGACGGGCCTGCGACCGATGCCCAACAGCGTGCCGAGCTGACCGCGTACGTCGACCGCATCGACGATGTCGACGGCGTCACCGGCGCGCGCCTCACCGGCGCCGAGGGCGACCTCGCGCGGGTGAACATCGACTACGACGGCAAGGCGACCTCGGCACATGCGCGCGACATCGTCAGGGACGTCCGCGACGTGGAGGCGCCCGACGGGGCGACCGTGCGCGTCGGTGGTGAGAGTGCGGACCTGGTCGACCTGCTCGCCGGTCTCGCCGGTGCACTGCCGAAGGTCGCGCTGCTCGTCGGCAGCGCCACGTTCGTCCTGCTGTTCCTCGCTTTCGGGTCGCTGTTGCTGCCGCTGAAGGCGGTGCTGATGAACGTGCTCTCGCTGTCCGCGGCGTTCGGCGCGCTCGTTTGGATCTTCCAGGAGGGCAACCTCTCCGGGCTGTTGGACTTCACCGCGACCGGCGCGCTCGAACCCAGCCAGCCGGTGCTCGTGCTGATGGTGGTGTTCGGGCTCTCCATGGACTACGAGGTGTTCCTGCTCTCCCGGGTACGGGAGCAGTACGACCTCACCGGCGACAACACGGCGGCCGTCGCGTCCGGGCTGCAACGCACCGGCGGGATCATCACGAGCGCGGCACTACTGCTGATCGTGGTGGTGGGTGCCTTCGCCACCGCGGAGGTGATGTTCCTGAAGCTGATCGGTGTGGGCATCGTGATCGCGGTCGCGGTCGACGCGACGTTGATCAGGGTGCTGCTCGTGCCGGCGACCATGCGGCTGCTCGGCCGGGCCAACTGGTGGGCGCCAGGTCCGCTGCGCAAGCTCTACGCCCGCTACGGCATCAAGGAGTCCGAGGCGCCGGTGGCCGAGCTGGACGCCGACGCGCTCCGCGAGCCGTCACACGCCCGCTGACCGGTCAGCTGGTGAGCAGGCGGGCGATGACGTTGCGCTGGACCTCGTTGGTGCCCTCGCCGATCTCCAGGATCTTCGCGTCCGTGTAGAACCGGGAGATGGCCGACTCCCTGACGTAACCGTAACCGCCGTGGATCTGCACGCTGGCGCTCGCCGCGCGGTTGGCCAGCTCCGAGGCGTAGAGCTTCGCCATCGCGGCCTCCTTGGTGAACGGCCTGCCCTCGTCCGCGAGCCATGCCGCTCGTCGGACGAGGCCGCGTGCCGCCTCCACCTCCGTCGCCATGTCCGCGAGCTTGTGTGCCACCGCCTGGAAGCTGTGCAGCGGCTTGCCGAACTGCTCGCGTTCCTTCGCGTGGGTGGTGGCAAGTTCGAGCGCGGCCCTGGCCAGCGACAGCGACAGTGCCGCCACGCTGATCCGGCCCGGGTCGAGCACCTGCAGGAACTGCCGCAGGCCGTTGCCCTCGTCGCCGATCAGGTGCGTGTCGGGCACCCAGCACTCGCGGAAGACGAGCTCCCTCGTGTCGAGCATGTGCCAACCGATCTTCTGCAGCGGCTGGCCCTTCGTGTAGCCGGGGTGGTCGTCGGGGACGAAGAACGTACCGAACCGTTTCGTCCCTTCGTCGGTCGTGCCGGTGACGGCGAGCACCGTGACGCCGAGGCTCATCTCGGTGCCGGCGTTGCTGATGAACATCTTCGTCCCGTCGAGCAGCCAGCCACCGTCGGCGCGGCGTGCGCGCATCTGGATGCCCGCGGCGTCCGAGCCCGCCGTCGGCTCGGTGAGGCCGAACGCGCCGATGTTCCTGCCCTCCGCGAGCGGCACCAGCCAGTCGCGTTTCTGGGTCGGCGTGCCGAACGTCGCGAGCGGCAGCGTGGCGATGGTGGAGTGCGCGTTCCAGGCGGACGCCACGGACTGGTCGGCCGTGCCGAGCTCCTCCATGGCGGTCACGTACGCGAGGTAGCCCGCGGCGCTGCCGCCGTACTCCTCGTCGACGAGCATGCCCATCAGACCGAGGTCGCCCATCTTGCGGAACACCTCGGTGGGGAAGTACGAACGCTCCGACCACTCGGCTGCGTACGGCGCGACCTCCTTGTCCGCGAACTCGCGGCACATCCGTTGCAGGGCAACGGTCTCTTCCGGCAGGTCGAAGTCCATGTCACGGACCTTTCGGGGTCAACAGCATCTTGAGCTGCTCACCGCTGTTGCCGAGCAGCGCGTCGAACACATCTGGCCCCGCGGTCAGCGGCCTGATGTCGGTCGTCATGGCGGTCGCGTCGAGCCGGCCGGTGGCCAGTAACCCGAGCACCCGCTGGATGTCGTAGTTGTAGCCGAGCGAGCCGACCACCGTGCGTTCGTACAGCACGACCGAGCCGAGCGGCAGGTCGAGCCGTTCGCCCGATACGCCGGCCAGCGTTGCCGTGCCGCCGCGGCGGACGGTGTTGATCGCCAGCTCCGCGGCGGCAGCCTTGCCTGTCGCCTCCACCACGACGTCGGGGCCGACCCTGGACGTACGCCTGAACACTTCCCTGCGGACGTCGACGGCCGTGGGGTCGAAGACCTCAGTCACGCCGAGGGTGGCGGCGTGCCGGGCGCGTGCCGCCATCGGTTCGCTGACGTAGAGCCCGGCCGCGCCGGCGAGCCGTGCGGCGAGAATCGCGGCCACACCGATCGGGCCCGCGCCAATCACCAGGACGTTGTCGCCGGGTTGCACGCCCGCGCGGCGTACTGCGTGCAGGCCGACGGCCAGCGGCTCGGCCACGGCGGCGTGTTCGTCGGGTACCCTGTCGGGTACCGGCACCAGGCAATACACGGGCACGGTGACCAGCTCGGCGAAGCCACCAGGCGCGGCCAGGCCGACGGAGCCGCCCTTCGCGCAGATGTGGTAGTCGCCACGCAGACACCAGTAGCACTGGTCGCAGCGCAGGCAAGGATCGACTGCCACCCGCGTGCCGACCTCGATGCCGGGCGCGGTGCCGTTCAACGCCACCACTGTGCCGCTCATCTCGTGGCCCATGGTCATCGGCGGTTTGCATCCGGTGAGTGGGTGACCTTCCGGCCTGATGAGCACCGGGCCGTCCGCGTACTCGTGCAGGTCGGTGCCGCATATGCCGCAGAACGCCACCTCGATCACGGCCTGGCCGACGTCCGGGGCAGCGGGCTCTGGGACATCTGCCAACCGCAGATCGCCCTTGCCGTACCAACGGAGCGCGTGCACCCGGACCCACCTCCCGACGTCTTGTCCCACAGCCTATTGTTTCGTAGACCGATCGGTACAAGAATCGCCAATACACCGAGTTTGGTCAAGAGAGTCGAGGAGAAGCGTGAACGAGATCTCGACCACCGACGCCGCGGCACTCGTAGAGATGTACCGCAGGATGCGGTTGATCAGGGCCTTCGAGGAACGTGCTGCCACGCTCTACCGGGACGGGGACGTGCCGGGTTTCCTGCACCTCTCCGTCGGGCAGGAGGGATCGGCCGTAGGCACTTGCTGGCCGCTGGAGGAACGCGACGTGGTCACCTCCACCCATCGCGGGCACGGACACTGCATCGCCAAGGGGCTGGACCCGAAGGCGATGCTCGCGGAGCTGATGGGCAAGAGCGAGGGCGTCTGCGGCGGCCGCGGCGGCTCGATGCACATCGCCGATCCGCGCCTTGGCATCTTCGGCGCGAACGGCATCGTCGCCGCCGGCCTGCCGATCGCCGTCGGTGCGGGAACCGCTGCGCAACTGCGCGACGAGGGCGCCGTGGTGGTCGCGTTCTTCGGCGACGGCGCGGTGGCCCAGGGCATGTTCCACGAGGCGGTCAACCTGGCCGCGGTCTGGCAGCTGCCGGTGCTCTTCTGCTGCGAGAACAACAAGTACGCGGAGTTCTCCGCCGCAGCGGCCCAGCACCCGGTGACGCTCACCGACCGTGCCCAGGGGTACGGCGTCGAGTTCCACCGGGTGGACGGGAACGACGTGGTCGAGGTCGCGCAGCTCACCGCCGGCCTGGTGGAACGGCTGCGCTCCGGTGCCGGCCCGATCATGGTCGAGGCGGACACCTACCGCTGGCGCGGTCACTACGAGGGCGACCCGGAACGCTACCGTGATGCCGACGAGCTCGAGCACTGGCGAGAGCGCGACCCGTTGCTGGTGGCGGCCAACCGGCTCGCCGAGCTGGGGGTGGACAGCGCGGATCTGGCCGCGTGTGACGCGGAGGTCGAGCAGCTGATCGACGACGGTGTCGCGGCGGCGCACGCCGGCCGGGAGCCCGCCGCGGAGACCCTGCACCACTACGTGATCACGCCCAGGGAGCCGGCGCCTGAGCCGGTGGAGCCCGCCGGTGAGACCACGAAGGTCGGCAGGGCGGTCAGGGCGGCCCTGACGTACGAGCTGGAGCACGACGACTCGGTCTTCCTCGCCGGTATCGACGTGGGCGCCGGCGGCAACGTCTTCGGGCTGACCAGGGAGCTGGCCGACACGTTCCCCGGGCGGGTGCGCGACACCCCGATCTCCGAGACCGCGATCGTCGGCACGGCAGTGGGCGCGGCGCTCGCCGGGATGCGACCGGTGGTCGAGCTGATGTACTTCGACTTCCTGGGTGTGTGCTTCGACCAGCTACTCAACCAGGCGGCCAAGCTGCGCTACATGACCGGCGGCGGCGCCAGCCTGCCGCTCGTCGTGCGGACGCAGTTCGGCGCCGGTCGTTCCTCCGGCAGTCAACACTCGCAGAGCCTGGAGGCACTGCTCGCGCACATACCGGGTCTCACCGTCGTGATGCCGGCGACGCCCGCCGACACGTACGGCTTGCTGCGCGCGGCGATCCGCGACCCGAACCCCGTCGTCTTCGTCGAGAACCGGTTGCTCTACGGCAGCGTCGGCCCCGCACCGCCTGACGGCCACCTGGTGCCGCTCGGCAAGGCGCGGGTGTGCAGGAGCGGCACCGACGTCACGCTGGTCTCGTACTCACGGATGCTGCACGAGTGCCTCGCCAGCGCCGAGCAGCTCGCGGCGGAAGGTGTCAGCGTCGAGGTCATCGACCTGCGGACGGTCGCGCCGCTGGACAAGCCGACGGTGCTCGCGTCGCTGGCGAAGACCAACAGGCTGGTGATCGCGCACGAGGCGGTCGCCGAGTTCGGGGTGGGTGCCGAGCTGGCCGCGCTCGCGGCACACGAAGGCTTCTGGACGCTCGATGCCCCGGTGTTGCGGGTGGGTGCCGAGGCCACGCCCGCGCCGTACGCGCCGACGCTCGAACGCGCCTGGCTGCCCGACAGGGAGAAGATCACCGCCGCATTGCGTACGGCGGCAGCAGCGTGATCAGGTCTCCGCTGGGGCGTTGCGGTCGCGGAACTTCGCGACGCGGTCCTCCAGGTCGCTGAGGTCGTAGCTCTCGCTCCTGAACCCGGAGAACAGCGTCGCGCAGTACTCCCTGGACAGGTACGCGGCGTCCCACGGCCCGTTCGGTCGCACCCACTGGTACGTGTGGTTGTGCATGTTAAGGAACTGGAGTACGGCGATCCGCGGGTTCATGGTGCGGAACGCGCCGGAGTCCATGGCCTCCACGAGCAGGTCTTGCACGATCTGTTCGAACTGCCCGCGCTGCCGCTTCAGCCGGCTCTTGTTGGCGCCGCGCAGCTGCCGGTAGTCGTGCTCGTACACCCAGATGTGGTCGAGCCGCCTGAAGATCATGTCGAGCAAGGTCTCGGAGAGCAGCCGCAACCGTACGACCGGGTCTTCGTCGAGCGCCGCGATCTCCTTGGCGGACGTGAGCAGCGGCGTGAGGACCCTGGCCTGGATCTCGACGAGCAGGTTCTCCTTGGAGCCGATGTAGTAGTACAGCGCGCCCTTGGCGAGGCCGGCGGCCTTGCCGATCTCCGCGATACCGGTCGCCGCGTAGCCCTTCTTGCCGAACAGGTCTGCGGCAGCGTCGATGATCTCCTGACGCTTGACCTCGTATCCCGGCCCATGTCCTGGCGGTCTTGGCATGACTCCTCACAGTCGCCGAGGGCGTGCTCTTGCAGACACCGTAGTCGGGTTGCGCGGCAGTGTTGCGTCAGTCCCCGAAACGCGCATGTCCCGGACCGTCGGCGAGGAACGATTGCATCCCCGTGTCCTTGTCGGCCGTCGCGAACAGCCCGGAGATCGCCGCGTGCTCCAGGGCGAGCCCGGCGGCCATGGACGCGTCCGTACCGTGGTCGACGGCCTGCTTGATCGCCTGGATCGCGTACCTGGGACCGGCCGCGAGCCGGGTGGCGTAGTCGAGCGCCGCTTCGTACACCTGGCCGTCTGCGGAGAGCTGGTCGACGAGGCCGATGGCGTGTGCCTCGGCGGCGTCGAGCCGGCGGCCGGTCATCATGATCGCCTTCGCCTTCGCCGGTCCGACCAGCCGGCTCAACCGCTGGGTGCCGCCCGAGCCCGGCATGATGCCGAGCAGCACCTCGGGGAGGCCGAGCTGTGCTCCCGGGTCGGCCACCCGGTAGTCGGCGGCCAGCGCGAGCTCGAGGCCGCCGCCGAGCGCGTTGCCGGAAATCGCGGCGACGACGGGCATCGGCAACCGCGCGAACTGGTCGAGGGTGCGCTGCATGGCCCGGTTCCAGTGGTGGATCTGCTCGTACCCCATGTCGGCGAGTTCGTGGATGTCGGCGCCGGCGGCGAACGCGCGCTCGCCGCCGTAGAGCACCACCGCGCCGACGTCGCTGGCGTCGGTGAGGTCACGCGCGACTTCGGCGAGTTCGCTGCGCATCGCGCTGTCGAACGCGTTCAGCGGCGGATGGTGCAGCCGGACGGTCCTGACCGACCCGCGCGCTTCGAGTTGAACTCTGGTTCTCGGGCCGGTTTCCATCGATCTTCCCCTTGTCATGCCGGTTCGAGAGTCCTACAGTGCTGCCATCGAGTTTATTAGACCGATTGGTACACGAAACAGATCTACAGAGCATCGAGTTGTCGGGGAGTTCTTCATGGGCGAAGCACAGGTGACCGTGCCCGAGGGTCCTTCCGTCCCGAGGGAGGAAGTGACCGAAAACGAGCTTCGCGCGCTGGGGGTGGACCTACAGCGCGACTTTCCCGGTTCGACGGTGGCGGACTTCCGCCGCTACCCGGTGCTCTCCGAAGGCGGCTGGTTCATGGTCGTCAAGCACCAACCGACCCTCCAGTCCGTCAGCCGCGAGCCGTGGCACCTGTTCGGCCCGATCACCCTCGTCTCGGCCGGTCTCGCTGTCGACTGAATTAGCGTCTTCTGAAGGGAAGTAGAGCCCATGATCGGAGTAGACGTAGGCGGCACCTTCACCGACGTCGTAGCGATCACCAACGGGAAGATCGATACCGTCAAGGTCGCGACCGATGTCCAGCAGACCGAGCGCGGCGTACTGCGTGGTGCGCAAGAGATCGGCGTCGGTGACTCCACGGTCTTCAACCACGCCAGCACGCACGGACTCAACGCGATCATCACCCGCAGGCTCCCGAAGATCGCGTTCCTGACCACGCTGGGGCACCGCGACATCCTCGACATCGGACGTAACTGGCGGCCGGTCGAGGGGCTCACCGACCCCAACTGGCGCCGTCCGTTCGGCGACGCGGCCCGGCCGCTGGTGCCTCGCTACCTGCGTCGCGGTGTGCGTGAGCGGCTGACCGCCGACGGCGGCGTGCTGATCCAGCTCGACGAGGACCAGGCCCGCCAAGAGCTCGCGGTGTTGCGCCGTTGCGGCGTGCAGGGCGTCGCGATCTGTCTGATCAACGCATACCTGAACCGGTACCACGAGGAACTACTCCGTCAGCTGGTGCTCGAAGAGCTCGGCGACGTACCGGTCTCGATCTCGAGCGAGGTGTCGCCGCTGGCGAAGGAGTTCGCCCGCGCGTCGACCACCGTAATCGACGTGTTCATGAAGCTGATCTACGACGACTACACCAAGCGGCTAGACGGTGGCCTGCGTGACCTCGGCTTCGAAGGTGACCTGAACTTCGCCGACTGCGCCGCGCACCTGGTGCGTTCGGACGTCGCGATGGAGCACCCGTTCAAGGTGGTGTTCGCCGGTCCCGCGGCGGGCACCGTGGCGAGCGCACACCTGGGCAGCCTGCTCGGTGTCGGCAACCTGCTCTGTGCGGACGTCGGCGGCACGTCGTGCGACATCAGCATGGTGACCGAGGGCGAGCCGTTCGTGAACACCACGTTCGAGCTCGAGCACGACCTCGTGGTGAATGCGCTCTCGAACGAGGTCGACAGCATCGGTGCCGGCGGTGGCAGCCTCGTCACCAGCACCGCGACCGGCGAGCTGCAGGTGGGGCCGGGCAGCGCGGGCGCAGATCCAGGGCCGGCCTGTTACGGCGCCGGTGGCACTGAGCCGACGCTCACCGACGCCTGCCTGCTGATGGGCATCATCGACGCCGACGCCTTCGCCGGCGGCCAGATGCACCTGCGTCCCGACCTCGCCAGGGACGCGTTCGAGGGGCTGGACAGCCCACTCGACTACGAGCAGCGGGTCAGCTACGCGTTCAACATCGGGCTGAACAACATCGCGGAAGGCGTCGTCAACATCGCGATCAAGCACGGTGTCGACCCGCGCGACTACAGCCTCGTGGCGTACGGCGCGGCGGGGCCGATGCTGCTGCCCGCCACCCTCGACCTGGTGCACGCCCGCGAGGTCGTGGTGCCGCCGCACCCCGGTCTGTTCTCCGCGCTCGGTCTGCTCAGCTCCGACCTGGTCTACGCCGACAGCCGCAGTGCGTACACCATGCTCACGCCTGAGGCCGCGGCTTCGATCGACAAGGTGTACGCGCAGATGGAGGAGCAGCTGAGCAAGCGGCTCGGCGACATGGACGTGCGGTTCGTCCGCAGCTTCGACGGCCGGCTCGCCGGGCAGACCTGGGAGACGCCGTTCGTGGGCGTGCCCGACGGCGAGATCGACGGTGCCGCGGTGGAGACCATGATCGCCAACTTCCACGAACGCTACGAGCAGCGGTCGGGCAACAAGTTCGAGGCGCTGCCCGTGCAGGGCGTCACGTACCGGGTGGACGCGATCGTCGCGGCCGACAAGGTCGAGTACCCGGCGGCGCCTGAGCGCAACGGAGGCGCACCCGAGCCGACGCGCCAGATCGAGCTCCGTCACCTCGGCGACGACGTCGTCGGCGCCTCCGAGTACCAGCGAGCCGAGCTGTGCCGTGGCGACCAGGTCGCTGGTCCTGCGGTGATTCGCGAGCCCCTGTCCACCACCTTCCTCGTCGCCGGCCAGGTCGCCACGGTCGGAACGTACGGCGAGCTGCGGATCACCCGAGCCTGAGCGAAGGAGCGTCGACGACGATGACGAGCAATCCGCACGTGTCCCTGAAAGATGTGGACGAGGCGCAGTTCCTCGCCGAGTACGGAGCCGACAGGTTCACCGCATCCGTGTTGTCGAGCCGGATGCGCTACATCGTGCAGCACATGTGCTCCGACCTGTTGAACAACGCGTTCTCGATGATCCTGCGTGACTGGTACGACTTCGCTGCGACCATCTCAGGGCCACGCGAGCAGAACTACCCGATGGGCGCGGTGAGCAACAGCCTGGTGCTGTTCCTCGGCACGATGGCCGAGGCCGTACGTAACACGATCGAGGAGTACGGGCCGGCAGAGGTCCGCGAAGGCGACGTGATCATCGCCAACGACCCGTACCGCACCGGCAACCACGTCAACGACATCTGCTTCATCCGGCCGGTGTTCCACGACGGCAAGGTGGTCACCTACATCACTTTGCGCGCGCACCAGCTGGACATGGGTGGCATCGTGCCTGCGGGCTTCAGCGCCACCAAGCGCAATGTCTACGAGAACGGTCTGGTGATCTCGCCGTCGCTGTTGTACCGCGACGACAAGCCGATCCAGTCGTCGTTCAACCTGATCTTCGACAACGCGCGGATGGCGGCCCTGCTGCTGCCCGACATCAAGACCATCTACCAGAACCTGTTGCTCGGGGAGCGGCTGGTCAAGGAGAGCATCGAGAAGTACGGCATCGACGCGTACCTGGGTGCGATCAGGTACAGCTGTGACGTCTCGGCGGAGTCGATGCGCGAGGCGATCACACAGATCCCGGACGGCGTGTACCACGCGGAGGAAGGGATCGACTGCGACGGCATCGACGACACCGTCGAGTACCGGTTGAAGCTGGAACTGCGCAAGGCCGGCGAGAACATCGAGGTCGACCTCAGTGGTACTTCGCCGCAGGCGAGGACGAGCATCAACAGCGGCACCCTCGACACGAAGACGGCAGTCGGGGTCGCGCTGAAGTCGCTGATCGACCCGAGGACCAGGTTCACGTCCGGGTCGTACCGCAACATCGACGTGGTCATCCCGCCAGGCACCTTCGTGAGCGCGACACCGCCCGACGGGGCGATCTTCCTGTACTGGGAGACCGCAATGCCCGTGTTGCTGGCGATCTACCGGGCCTTGGAGCAGGCGCTGGGGGAGAACGCCGTGGGTGGCGACTACGGCTCGCTGAGCATCCACAACGCGCACGGTGTGCTGGACGACGGCACGCCGTGGGTGACCACCGCGCAGTGCGGCGGCGAGCACGGGCCGTGGGGTGCCACGAAGTACGCCGACGGCGACAGCTACGAGGCGATCTCACTCGCCAACAACCTGGACCCCGCGACCGAGGCGATCGAGTCCGATGTGCCCGGTGTCGTGCTCAGGAAGGAGTACGCGATCGACAGCGGTGGCCCTGGGACCAACCGCGGCGGTGCCGCGGTCTTCAAGGACACCATGTGGCTGCGCGAGGCCGAACACTGGTCGAGCCCCATGCACACCAAACGCACGAGTGGGGTCGGCGTGCACGGCGGCAAGGACGGCGGCACCGGAGCCGTCTGGTTCTTCGAGCCTGAGTCGTTCGACGTGGCGGCGAAGAAGGACATCATCGGTCTCGAGCGTGAAGTGTACGCGGATGCCGTGCCGATCTCGGGTGTGCTCGACCCCGAGACCAAGCACGTCGACCTGGAGAACGGTGAGTACTTCTACTTCGCGTCGTCACCGGTGTGGCAGACCAAGCGGGGTGCGGTGTTCCGCTACCTCACCAACGGCGGTGGCGGTTGGGGCAGCCCGCTGGAGCGCGACCCGGAGCGCGTTAAGAACGACGTGAGGGACGAGTACGTGAGCATCGAGGGCGCGTACCGCGACTACGGCGTCGTCATCACCGGTGACCCGGTGACCGACCCGGAAGGTCTCGTCATCGACCACGAGGCCACCAGCAGGCGCAGGGCCGAGCTTGCGGCGAGCACTGCGCAAGGTTGACGACGAGGAGGCGAATGCCGTGCCAGAGACAGAACTCAGCGACAAGCAGCGCCAGCTGCGAGACCAGTTCATCGAGGAACGTGGCTACTGGAGCCCGATCTGGGACGGGCTGCTGCAGCTCGACCCCGACTTCTTCGAGGCGTACGTCGAGTTCTCTTCGGTGCCGTGGCGCAAGGGTGTGCTCGAACCGAAGGTGCGCGAGCTGATCTACACCGCGATCGACGCGTCCACGACGCACCTCTACGAGCCGGGTCTGCGGGTGCATATCCGCAATGCGTTGAAGTACGGCGCTACGAAGGAAGAGATCATGGAGGTGTTCGAGCTGACGAGCGTGCTCGGCATCCACACCTGCACCCTGGGGGTGCCAGTGCTCATGGAGGAGCTCGAGGCCGCCGAAAAGAAGGACGACGGGACGTCGTGATGAGCCCTGTTGCACCGGTGCCAGGCGTGCTCCACCCCGAAGGACCTGGGTCGCTGCGCGGTGCGCGTGCGGTCGTGACGGGTGCGGCACGCGGCATCGGCCAGCAGGTGGCCGTCGAGCTGGCCAGGGCCGGTGCTGCGGTCACGGCGTTCGACGTGCTCGACCCGGCGGAGACCGTCGACCGGATCCAGGCGGAGGCGGGCGCCGCACGAGCGGCACACGTGGACGTCACCGACAAGGTGGCGGTCGTCGACGCGATGCGCGCCGCTGCCGGCACAGAAGGCAAGCTCGACGTACTGGTCACCGCTGCCGGCATCTACGGCGACACGATGGCGATCGACGACCTCGAGCAGGCGGAGGTCGACAAGGTGCTTTCGGTCAACGTCGTCGGCACGCTCTGGTGCGTGCAGGCGGCACTGCAGTACCTGCGGGCCGCCGACCGCGCGCGGGTCGTCTGCATCGGGTCGGTGGCCGGCCAGGTGGGCGGCGTGCTGGCCGGACCGCACTACGTCGCGAGCAAGGGCGGTGTGCACGCGCTCGTCGCGTGGTTGGCGAAGACCGAGGCGGCGCGCGGCATCGCGGCCAATGCGGTGGCTCCAGGGGTGGTCGACACCGACATGGTGGTCGGCCGCGGTTACCGGCCCGACTACTGTCCGCTCGGCAGGTTCGCCCAGCCGGAGGAGATCGCCAGGGTCGCGGTGTTCCTTGCGTCGCCGGCGGCGAGCTACATGACGGGCACCGTGGTCGACGTCAACGGTGGCTACCGGATGGGTTGACAACGAAACGGCAGGAGTTGGTCAAGGATGCCCTCACCTCAACATGTTGGCCCGCCCGTGGATCTCCGCGGGCGAGCGGCGGTCGTCACCGGTGCCGGGTCCGGTATCGGGAAGGCCTGCGCACAGCAGCTCGCCGCCGCCGGGGCGAGTGTCGCGCTGCTCGACCGCGACGGTGCCGCCGCGGCCAGTACGGGGAAGGATCTCGGCACGGCCGGCGCCGAGACCGTCGACGTCGAGGTCGACGTCACCGACGAGTCCGCGGTCGCCGCCGCGCTGGCCACCGCGAGCGACCGGCTGGGCCCGCCGCGCATCCTCGTCAACGCCGCCGGCATCGTGGTCAGGAAGCAGCTGCTCGAGACCTCGGTGGAGGAGTGGCGGCGAGTGCTCGACGTGAACGTCACCGGCTACTTCGTCATGCTGCAGCAGGTGGTGCCGAGGATGGCCGAAGCCGGTGGCGGTTCGATCGTGCAGATCGCGTCCATCGCCGGCCACATCGGCTACGGCTTCCCTTCGTACACGGCCGCGAAGGGCGGTGTGCTCGCGATGACGAAGCAACTCGCGGCCGAGCTGGCGCAGAGCCGGATCAGGATCAACTCGGTGAGCCCCGGGGTAGTGCATACGGGACTGAACAGGGACACACTTGCCACGTCCGCGATCCGGTCGGCGACCGAGTCGGCGACGCCGTGGGGACGGATCGGTGAGCCAGACGACATCGCTGCCGCCGTGCTCTACCTGTCCAGCCCGCAGGCCGACTACGTGACCGGCACCGACCTCATCGTGGACGGCGGCATGACCAGTGCCATCCACTTCGGCAAGGGCGGTGACGAGCTGCACAGCTTCCACGCCGATCCCGCGACGGAGCGACAGTAGGGGAACCTCGTGTACAACTTCGCATCGGTGCTCGACCACAACCTGGCGCGCTACCCGGACAAGGTCGTGATCAAGCAAGGCGACCGGTCGATCACGAACCGCGAGCTGCACGCGCGGGTCCGTGCGTTCGCCGCCGGACTACGTGACCGCGGCGTCGGCCGCGGCGACGTGGTGGCACTGCTGATGTACAACCACACCGAGTTCCTCGAGGTGGTCTTCGCCGTCAACCGGCTCGGTGCGGCGTTCCTGCCGTTGAACTACCGCCTCGCGCCGGCGGAGTGGCAGTACATCCTCGGGCACGCACGGGCCGCCGCGATCGTCACCGAGGAGCAGTTCGCCGACGACATCGAGGCGATCGCGGCCGACCTGCCTGGCCTGCGCCACCAGATCCTGCTCGGCCGCCCCGACCGTGCGCCCTGGCTGGGGTACGAACAGCTGGTGGCCGACCACCAGGACGCCGACGTCCCGGTGGCGGACGTCGGGGAGCACGACCTGCAACGGCTGATGTACACGTCGGGTACCACGTCCAGGCCGAAGGGCGTCTGCATCACGCACGGCAACGTGGTGTGGAAGCAGCTCGGGCACATCGCCGAGTTCGGTATCACCGCCGCCGACGTCACCTTGGTGTGCGGCCCGCTGTACCACGTGGGCGGGCTCGACCTGCCGGGCCTCGGCACGCTGCACGTCGGCGGCAGTCTGGTGGTGATGGAGAGGTTCGAGGCGGCAGCGGCCGTGCAACTCGTCGAGCAGGAACGGCCGACGAACGTCTGGCTCGCCCCCGCCATGATGAACGCCGTCCTACAGCTGCCAGATATCCTCGAACGCGACACCTCGTCGCTGCGGTTCATCATCGGTGGCGGCGAGAAGATGCCGGAACCGTTGGTGGAGAAGATCCTGCGCGCGTTCCCGAACGCCTGGTTCTCCGACGCGTACGGACTCACCGAGACGGTGTCAGGGGACACCTTCAACGACACCGAGCACGTGCTCGCCAAGGTCGGCTCTGTCGGGCGCCCGGTGATCCACCTGGAGGTCCGCATCGTCGACGAGACCGGCGCACCGGTGCCGCAGGGCCAGCTCGGCGAGATCGCTCTGCGCGGCCCGAAGGTCAGCCCCGGCTACTGGCGCGACGAGGCCGCGACGGCGGCCGCGTTCCGCGACGGCTGGTTCCACACCGGCGACGTGGGGCGGCTGGACGAGGACGGCTACCTCTACGTCGAGGACAGGAAGAAGGACATGATCGTCTCCGGCGGAGAGAACATCGCGACACCGGAGGTGGAACGGGTGCTCTACGAACACGACGGTGTCGTGGAGGCGGCGGTCGTCGGCATGCCGCACCCGCGGTGGGGTGAGGTGCCGAAGGCGTACGTCGTGCTGCGCGCGGACGCCGCGGTGGACTCCGCGGCCCTGCGGGAGTTCTGCCTGGCGCGGCTGGCGAAGTTCAAGGTGCCCGCCGAGTTCGAGTTCGTGGCCGCCCTGCCGCGGACGCCGAGCGGGAAGGTGCTCAAGCGCGACCTGCGCGCCGCAGTGCCGGAGACCACGGCCTCATGAGCGAGTTCGACCTCAGCGGAAGGGTCGCCTGGGTGACCGGCGCTGGCAAGGGGCTCGGCCGGGCGATGTCGCTCGCGCTGGCCCGTGCCGGCGCCACCGTCACGGTGACGTCGCGTACCGCCGCCGACCTCGAGTCGCTGGCCGGCGAGATCGGGCCGCGGGCGCTCGTGCTGCCTGGCTCGGTGGCGGACCCGCAGGTCGTCGACGGCTGCGTGGAACGGATCGTCGACGCGTACGGGCGGCTGGACGTGTTGGTCAACTGCGCCGGGATCAGCCCGCTCTTCAAGCGCAGCGAGCGCGTCACCGACGAGGAGTGGGCCGACGTGCTGCGGGTCAACCTGGACGGTGCGTTCTACTGCTGCCGTGCCGTAGGCAACCAGCTGCTCGCCCAGGGCGGCGGGAGCATCGTCAACGTCAGCTCGGTGCACGGCGTCAGCGGCTTCGAGCGGATCGCTGCGTACGCGGCAAGCAAGGGCGGGGTGGAGGCGCTGACCAGGGTGCTCGCGGTGGAGTGGGCGGACCGCGGGGTGCGGGTGAACGCACTCGCCCCCGGCTACTTCGCCACCGATCTCTCCGCCGGGCTGATGGCCAGCAGGTGGCGCGACACCATCGTCGGCGCGATTCCGCAGGGCAGGATCGGCGAAGGCAGCGACCTCGACGGTGCCGTGGTGTTCCTCGCGAGCGACGCGTCGCGGTACGTCACGGGCACCACGCTCTACGTCGACGGCGGCTGGACGGCCCGGTGACCGGCCTGCGGTAGCGTGCCGGCGTGATGTACCAACAACCGCAGCCCCTGCCCGGATTCGAGGGAGTCGAGACGTTCGCCAACCGGGTGGCGTTCGGCAAGTTCATCAAACGGATGATCCCGCTGCTCGTGTTCATGTTCCTGTTCGTCGTGGCGGTGCTCGCGTTCGTCTCGTGGTACTTCGTCCGCGGGGTGCTGATCTGGGTGATCGCCGTCCTGGGGGCGGCCGCGTGCTGCGCGCTGACCGTCTGGCTGAAGAAGCGGCAGTTCGACGGCACCTGGCGCACCGCGACGCTGCAGCTGTCGCCGTGGGGCGCCGTGCTCGACGAGCGGCACCTGCGCATAGAGATGCCGTGGCACGCAGTGCGGGCGATCGGGGCGGCCGACCTGATGGCGGTGGTGAAGCCGCCGGTGGCGTTCTCGCCGGCAACCGCCGTCGCCGGGCAGGCCATCAACGCCGCCACCGCTGCCCGGCCGCAGGACGGGCTGATCGGCGCGGGCGCCATGACGCTGAAGCCCGGCGCACCGGCGATGTTGCGTACCCAGGTGGCGCAGAACAACCGGGGCCGTCAGGTCGACCCGGCCAGCGGCCAGCCGCTGAACGCGATCCTGCTCGCGCAGTACGACCCCAACTGGCCGCAGGGCCGGATCGGTGCCTGGATCCGCGCCTACCGGCCCGACCTGCTCAGCTGACGCTCACCCGTACGGGGCCGCGCCGCGGGCGTGCGCAGGCCAAGCGCGACGTCGACCAGCAGGAAGGCGAGCAGGCTCAGCCCCAGCAGGGGCAGGAACCAGCCGACGCCGCACGCCACGGCCAGCAGGAGCGCCAGCGGTAGCCTCGGCAGCTGCTGCCAGCGCACCCGGCCGGGTGGCCGGGCCAGCTTGAGGTGGTGGCCGCGGGTGGGCCGCCGCAGCCACCACATCCGGTACCCGAGGCAGACCATGCCGACGATCGCGAGCGCGAGCAGCACCAGCCCGGCCTGGTTCCACCCGCCGAAGAGCAGCCCCATGTGCAGCTGGATCCCCCACCTGGCGAGCTTCGCGGCGAGCGGCCAGTCGTCGAACGCGATCCGCTCGGTGACCGCGCCGGTCCGCGGGTCGACCTCCATCGCATCCGCGCGTGCCGGCCAGCTCGTCTGCACCTGCTGCACGACGTAGCCGTCGGTGTGTGACGGCGGCCGCACCTCGTACGGCGCCGACATCCCCGCTGCGGCCGCCGCCCTGGCGGCCTGGTCGGGCCCGACGCCGGCGCGGTCGGAGGTGGTCATGCCGTGGCTGGGGTGCCCGCCCGTCGCGGCGACCGAGGGGGTCGCCCAGTCGAAGGCCTCGCGGACCGTGGTGACGTGCTCGCCGGCGAACCGCGACCAGGTCAGCCCGGTCGCCGACAGCATCAGCATGCCGAGCGCGGCGCACAGCCCGACGGTGACGTGCCACGACCGCGCGCGGCGACGTGGGCTCGCGGCCGTGCGCCGCCGACCGCGGCGGGCGGTCCACCACAACGCCAGCCCGCCGAGGGTGAGCACCCACAGCCAGGACGCGGCGAGCTCGCTGTAGACGCGGCCGGGTTCGCCGAGCCAGAGCTCGCGGTGCAGCTTGTCCACCACGGCCCGTACCGGCAGGGCGCCGCTGCTGCCGTACGTCGTCAGCTGGCCGCGCACCTCGCCGGTGACCGGGTCGACGAAGACCGTGCGGTGGTCACCGAACGGGGACCGGCCGCCGAAGAGCACGCGCGTGGTCTCGCCGGCGGCCGCGGCCGGTCTGATGGCGGTCAGCTGCGCGGTCGGCTCGACGGCGCGCGCGGAGACGAGCTGCTGCGCCAGCGGCAACGGGGTGCCGCGGCTCTCGGTGTGGAGCTGGTCGTCGTACACGACCTGCTCCAGCTGCGGGGTGAGGGCGTAGAGCATGCCGCTGATCGCGGCGACGAGGACGAACGGGCCGACGAAGATGCCGGCGTAGAAGTGCAGTCGCATCAGCAGCGGCCGGAACGCGGCCGCTGCGCTCGGGGTGTCGCGCATATGGGTGTCCTGTTCGTACAGTCGAGGAGCGGAGCGTCGAGGTAGCCGCCGGGTCGGCACCCAGGCGGGAGCTGCCGGTCCACGTCCGCCTGGAAGGTGACGAAGACCAGCCCGGAGTTGGCAGCCCGAGAGCTACGTCGACCGCACGTGCGGTCGACGTGACTCGGTGCTCGCTACCGCGGTGGCCCGCGTGCCGGCGCGACCGCGACGGCGCACTGGTCGGAGCACGTCGCGTCGACCGGGTCGGCCGGCTGCCACGGTGCGTGCCAGGCCGGCAGGCTCGGCACGGTCGGCATCCGAAGTGCCCGCAGCCCTAGCGCGTCGACGGTCGCCCACAGGCACAGCTCGCCGTACCGTGCGAAGGCGGTGGTGAGAGCCGTGCCGACCAGGTGCGCGGTCAGCATCCGGGCGCTGGAGGTGTGTGCGACGGAGTCGCTGGCCGTCACCAGGCTGACGACGTGCAGCGCGGCCTGGACGGCGAAGAACGTAGCGGCCAGCTGGACGGTCGACCAGGCGCGGTCGCTGAGCCAGAAACACAGCGGCGCGGCGACCGCGAGGACGACGGCAACGATCCCACCCGGCGGCGGCGTGCCCCCGGCGGCCACATGGCACCCGACCGCCAACAGCGTGGCGATACCCGACACCGCGACAGCCCGCACCGCCCGCCCTGTGCCTGAACACAGCGCAAGCCCCGCCCGGTCACGGTCGTCGACCACCGGGCGAGCATAGGCCCCGCCTGCCCGGAGCCCGGCCGCGGCCCGGGTGGGCGTGAGCGCCGCGGTCTGGGTGCCAACCTGCCCCTGTGGGTGCCCGGTATGCGGCCCGGGTGGGCCCGGCGCCCGCCCGGTTGCGGTGTGGTGCCTGGTGCGGCCCGCGGGGTCATGGGGTGCGGACGCCGCGGCCCGACACCCCCCGGTGTCGGGCCGCGGTCTGCCCACTCGGGCTAGGCGGTGGCGCGGAGGCCGGCGATGAACCACTCGTACGGTGCGATCATGCTCGGGATCGAGCTGCTCCAGCCGTTGATGGTGCCGATCAGCTCCCAGTAGCGCTCCACCCTGCGGTCGGTGAAGGTAGCCAGCTGGTCGGCGAGCTCCGTACGGAACGCCGGCGCCGACGGGTCGTCGCCGGTACGGGCGTGGGCGGCGGCCAGCTCGTCGACGATCGGACGGGCCTGCTCCGACGCCGGGTCGATGCCGTCGGCCAGCGCCTGGTTCGCCAACTCGGCGACCAGCTGCGCCGCCCGCTGCACCTCCTCGGTCGGCTGCTCGCCCTGCTCGACGCCCTTGACGCTCATCTCCCTGGCCCGGGCCTTGAAGTCCGGGTCCTGGATGAGCTCGGCGAGCTCGACCCAGGCCTCGACCTGCTGCTGGCTCGGCTCGTCCGGCAGGTCGGGTAGCGCCTGCCGGTACATCTGTTCCACGGTGCCCCCGGGCACCTCGGCGAAGACGTCGTCGAGGAAGTCCGTGACGAGCCGCCGCCGCTCCTCTCCTGACATCTGGGCCAACTTGTTCATGATCTCCATCTCCTCGGGTGTGGCCCCGCGGTCGGCCACCGCACGCAGCACCGTGTGATGCAGGCGCAGTGTCTTGATGTGCGCGTCGAGCGCGTCCGCGTGCGCCGCGGCGACCTCGGAGACGGTGACCTCACGCGCCAACACCCGTTGGGCGGTGCGCAGGTCGACGCCGAGGTCGCGCAACGTACGGACGAGCGCGAGCCGGGCAAGGGCGTCTTGCCCGTACATCCGGTAGCCGGCGGGTGTACGGTCGGCCGGCGGCACCAGGCCCTCGTCGGACCAGAACCTGACGGTCTTCACCGTCAGGCCGGTACGCCGAGCAAGCTCCCCGATGGGGAACAGTCGCTCGTCCTCCGTGAGCGCAGCGCTGCCGTCCATGTCTTCCACCGTGCACCCTCCAGTCGCTGGAGACTCAACCCTCAATTGTGGATCGGGTGCCAGTCGGCGCGCAGGTCGGTCAGCCGGAGCGCAGCACCGGGCGGAGGTCGTCGAGCACGCCGGCGTCCTCGATGGTGGACGGCACCGGCTCCTCGCGCCCGTCGGCGATGCCGCGCAGCGTCTTGCGCAGGATCTTCCCCGACCGGGTCTTCGGCAGCGCCCGTACGACGTCCACCCGCCGCATCGACGCGATGCCGCCGACCTGGTCGCGTACCTGCTGTACGAGCTCGGCCTGCAGCTGCTCGCCGTCCACCTCGACCCCGGCTTTCAGCACGACGAACGCGCGCGGCACTTGGCCCTTGAGCTCGTCGTGCACGCCGATCACACAGCATTCGGCGACGGCGGGGTGCGAGGCGATGGTTTCCTCCATGGTGCCCGTCGACAGCCGGTGCCCGGCGACGTTGATGACGTCGTCGGTGCGGCCCATCACGAACAGGTAGCCGTCCTCGTCCAGGTGCCCGCCGTCGCCGGTGAGGTAGTAGCCGGGATGCCGCGACAGGTACGACTGCTGGTACCTGTCGTCCGCGCCCCACAGGGTGGGCAGGCACCCGGGCGGCAGCGGCAACCGGATCACGATGTCGCCGTCCTCGCCCGCCGGCGCCTCGCTGCCGTCCGGTTGCAGCACGCGCACGTCGTAGCCGGGTACGGGCACGCTCGGCGAGCCGGGCTTCGGCGGCATCGGGTCGAGGCCACGCAGGTTCGCGGCGATCGGCCAGCCGGTCTCCGTCTGCCACCAGTGGTCCAGTACCGGGATGCCGAGCAGCTCGGCCGCCCAGTGGTACGTCTCCGGGTCGAGCCGCTCGCCGGCGAGGAACAGGTAGCGCAGCGAGGAGACGTCGTAGTCCTGCAGCAGCGCGCCCTTTGGGTCCTCCTTCTTGATTGCGCGGAACGCCGTCGGGGCGGTGAACACCACGTGCACGCCGTAGTGCTGCACGAGCCGCCAGTACGCGCCGGCGTCCGGGGTGCCGACCGGCTTGCCCTCGTACAGCACGGTTGTGCAGCCGTGCAGCAGCGGCGCGTACACGATGTACGAGTGCCCGACCACCCAGCCGATGTCGGAGCCGGTGAACATCACCTCGCCGGAGGCGAGGCCGTAGATGTTGTACATGCTCCACTTCAGCGCGACCGCGTGGCCGCCGTTGTCGCGCACGATGCCCTTCGGCTTCCCCGTCGTGCCCGACGTGTAGAGCACGTACAGCGGGTCGTTCGACGCGACGGGCACGCAGTCGACCGGGGTGGCCGTAGCCATCAGCTCGTGCCAGTCGTGATCGCGTGGTGGGTGCAGCTCGGTGGTCGCCTGCTCGCGCTGCAGCACGACGCAGTGCCGTGGCTGGTGGCTGGAGAGCTCGAGCGCGCGGGCGAGTAGCGGCCCGTACTCGACCACCCGGGCCGGCTCGACGCCGCACGACGCGGACACGATCACCGTCGGGGCGGCATCCTCGATGCGGGCCGCCAGCTCGGCCGGTGCGAACCCGCCGAACACCACGGAGTGCACCGCGCCGATGCGGGCGCAGGCGAGCATGGCGACGACCGCCTCGGACACCATCGGCATGTAGATGACCACCCGGTCGCCCTTGGCCACGCCGAGCCCGTGGAGCGCACCGGCGAACTTCGCGACCTCGTCGCGCAGCTCCCGGTAGGTGTACGAGCGCGCGGTGCCGGTGACCGGGCTGTCGTAGCGCAGTGCCGGCTGGTCGGCGCGGCCGCCGTCGACGTGCCGGTCGAGCGCGTTGTGGCAGGTGTTCAGCACGCCGTCGGGGAACCAGCGGTAGAACGGCGGGTTGCTGTCGTCGAGCGCACGGCTTGGCGGTCGGTACCAGTCGATGTCGGCCGCCGCGGCCAACCAGAAGCCGTCCTCGTCCGAGATGCTGCGTGCGTGTGCCTCGGCGTACGTGCTCATGTCGTCCTCCCTCGGCATGCCGTCTTCGAGGACCGTACTGCGAGAACGCCGTGCGCGAAACGGTCAGGCCGACGGCAGCTGGCAGCTGCTGCGGTGCGGGGTGGCGACGCCGCGGGTGGAGATGCACCCGGCCAGGTGGTACGTCTGCTGCCCGTAGTGCGCGTCCTGGACGACCGTGACGCGGCCGCCGCGGTCGACCTCGCACGGGTTGTCCAGGCTGCAGTCGTCGCCTGAGTCCTCGTACGCCGTGTTGTTCACGCCGACGACCTCGCCCTCGGGGCCGACGATCGGTGACCCGGAGCTGCCGCCCACGGTGTCGCAGCCGGCCGTGTACCTGATGGCGTCCCGCGACGTGTACCCGTCCTCGCGCAGCTCGGGCACGAAGCCGTCGATGGCGCAGGAGTACACCCGGCGCCAGTAGCCGGAGACGACGTCGATCTCGGTGCCGGCCTTCGGCCGCGTCTCGGCGAGGGGGAGCGCGTCGGTGTCGTAGTCCGCGCGGAGGTCGGCGTACGTCTCGCGCAGCCGGTACACCGCGGCGTCGGTGTCGGTCATCGTCGCGTAGACCAGGCGATCTGCGGTCAGCTCGCCCAGTTCCTCGCCGGCGGGATCGAGCAGCGTGAAGGTACGCTCGGACGCCCGGTTGCTGACCACCTCACCGGGCTCGGGCAGCGTCGGCAGACAGTGGCCGTTGGTCAGCACGAGCGCCTGGTCGGACGCGGTGGCATCCGGCAGCTGCACCACCGCGCCCGAGCAGCTGCTCAGCTCGACGATGGCACCGAATTCCCCGTCGGCGCCCGCCGTGGCCGGCCCGGCCGCGGGCACCGTCGCGGCGACGGCCGCCACGGCCGCCGCGGCCAGCACCCTGCCTGCGGTGAACGATCGCATCTGCCCTCCCGGAGTGGAGCACGATACGTGCCTCCGCGGCGATACCCTCGGTCCGGCCCGAGGTGACATCAACCACACCAGGCCGTGGTCAGCGCGCCGGGCCCGCTGCAGCGAGCGGCGTCGAGCGTGCTGATCATCTAGGGTCCTGCCATGAGCGTCGCTGACCAGCCGAACGCGCGGATCGGGGTCCTCGGACCGCACCGACCGCAGGTACATGAAGAAGCGTGGGTCGCGCCTGGTGCCGTGCTCGTCGGGCGGGTGCGCATCGGTGCCAGGTCCAGCATCTGGTACGGCTGCGTGCTCCGAGCCGACGACGAGGACGTCGTGGTGGGCGAGGAGGTCAACATCCAGGACCTCTCCTGCCTGCACTCCGACCCGGGCGAGCCCGCGGTGCTCGAGGAGCGGGCCTCCGTCGGGCACCGGGCGATCGTGCACGGTGCGCGGATCGGGGCCGGTTCGCTGATCGGCATGGGCGCGGTGGTACTCGGCGGCGCGGACATCGGTGCCGGTTCGCTGGTCGCGGCGGGCGCCGTGGTGCGGCCGGGCACCGTCGTGGCGCCGGGCATGCTGGTCGCCGGCGTGCCGGCGAAGGTGCTGCGCCCGCTGAAGGGCGTCGAGCAGGGGATGCTCGAGCACACCTGGGCGTCGTACCTGGGCCGCACCGAGGTGCACCGCAACGCCGAGTGGGACTGACGCCGGTCAGCGGTTCCGGGCGGTGACGTACGCCGCCACCTGGTCGAGCTCCTCGCGGGTGCCGGCGGCCAGCGGGACGTCGCGGACGGCGCCGAGGGCGCGCGCCAGGGCGGCCGCCGCCTGCTGTTCTGCCCAGTCGCGGCCGCCGGCGGCGGCCACCAGGTCGGCGCAGCGCTGCAGGTCGGTCTCGGCCAGGTCGGTGGCTGCGTACAGCTCGGCCAGCTCCGTCGACGCCGGCTCGCCCGCGCGCAGCGCGTAGACCACGGGCAGCGACTTCTTCCGCACCCGCAGGTCGGCGAGCACGGGCTTGCCCGTGCTCTCGGCCGCGCCCCAGATGCCGAGTACGTCGTCGACGAGCTGGAACGCCACGCCCAGGTGCCGGCCGTACGCGGCCAGCGCGTGCGTGACCTCCTCCGGCCCGCTGACGTACGCCGAGCCGATCGCCGCAGCCCCGGACAGCAGGGCTGCGGTCTTGTCCTCGGCCATCTGCAGGCACTCCTCGACGGTCACGTCCAGGCGGTGCTCGAACGACACGTCCGCCGCCTGCCCGGCGAGCATCCGGTTGGTCGCCTCGGACAGCCAGCGGCTCGCGCCGTAGCTGCCGGCCGGCTCCGCGCCCACCACGTGGTACGCCAGGTTGAGCAGCGCGTCACCGGCGAGGATGGCCGCGGGTACGCCGAACTCAGCCCAGACGGTCGGTCGGTGGTGCCTGGTGCGGTCACCGTCGATCAGGTCGTCGTGCAGCAGCGACGAGTTGTGCACCAGCTCCACGGCGACAGCGGCCGGTACGGCCGCCCGCTCCGCGGAGCCGGCGGCACGGGCCCCGAGCAGCGCCAGCGTCGGCCGCAGCGCCTTGCCTACCCCGCCGTCGTGCGGGTTACCGTCGCGGTCCAGCCAGCCGAAGTGGTAGCCGACCAGCCGCTGCAGCCCGGCGGGCAGGTGCTCGACCGCGGCGCGCAGCGCGGGCTGGATCGTCGTGCGCGCGGTGTCTACCGCAGGCGGAGCTGTGACCACGATCGCAGCGTACGTCCCGGTGACACAGCGATGAGGATTGGGCATGCTGACGTACGTTCGCCCCTGCGACACGATTGGAAGCACAGTGAGCGACGACGCCACGAACGACCCCGCCGAACCGCGGGTGCTCTGGGAACCGCCTGCCAACGTGCGCGAGACCACCCGCATCGGTGCGTACCTGCGCTGGCTGGAGGAGGCCAAGGGGCGGCACTTCGCGACCTACCAGGACCTGTGGCAGTGGTCGGTGGACGACCTGGACGGCTTCTGGGCGTCGATCTGGGAGTACTTCCAGATCCGGTCGCACACGCCCTACACGGAGGTCCTCGGCAACCGGACCATGCCGGGCGCCACCTGGTTCACCGGCGCCACGCTGAACTACGCCGAGCACGTGCTGCTGCCGTCCGGGGTCGGTGCCGACGACGTCCTCGTGGTCGCGCGGTCGCAGAGCAGGGAGCCGGTCGAGCTGACGCTCGCCGAGCTGCGCGACCAGGTCGCACGGGCGCGTGCGGGCCTGCGCAGGCTCGGCGTGGGCCGTGGCGACCGGGTCGCCGCGTACCTGCCGAACGTCCCCGAGACCGTGGTGCTGTTCCTGGCGAGCGCGAGCCTCGGGGCGGTGTTCTCCTCGTGCGCACCGGAGTTCGGTACGCGCAGCGTGGTCGACCGGTGGCAGCAGATCGAGCCGAAGGTGCTCGTCGCCGTGGACGGCTACCGGTACGGCGCCAAGGACATCGACAGGACCACGGAGCTCGCCCAGATCCGGGCGGCGCTGCCGAGCCTCGCCCACGCCGTCGTGCTGCCGTACCTGACAGCTGAACCGGACGTCCCCGACGCGCTGACCTGGCAGGAGCTGCTCGCCGAGCCGGGCGAGCTGGCGTTCGACCCGATGCCGTTCGACCACCCGCTGTACGTGCTGTACTCGTCCGGCACGACCGGCCTGCCGAAGCCGATCGTGCACTGCCACGGCGGCATCCTCGTCGAGCACCTGAAGAAGCTGGCCTTCCACGACGATCTCGGTCCAGGTTCCCGGTTCTTCTGGTTCTCCACCACCGGCTGGATGATGTGGAACTACCTGGTCTCCGGCCTGCTCGTGGGCGCGACGATCCTGCTGTACGACGGTAATCCCGGGTACCCGGATCTCGGTGAGCTCTGGCGGTTCGCCGAGGAGACGGAGATGACGTTCTTCGGCACCAGCGCGCCGTACCTGATGGCCTGCCGCAAGGAGGGCCTGCAGCCGCGCGCGACCGCGGACCTGTCCCGCCTGCGCGGCGTCGGCTCCACCGGCGCACCGCTGCCGGTGGAGGGCTTCCGCTGGGTGTACGAGAACGTCGCGGACCCCGAGGGCCCCGGCCTGCTGCTGAACTCTACGTCCGGCGGCACGGACGTGTGTACGGCGTTCGTGGGCTCGGTGCCGTTGCTGCCGGTGCGGGAGGGCGAGATCCCCTGCCGCTGCCTCGCCGCCAAGGTGGAGGCGTACGACGAGGCGGGCCGGCCGGTGATCGGGCGGGAGGGTGAGCTGGTGCTCACTGCGCCCATGCCGTCGATGCCGGTCGGGTTCTGGGGCGACGACGACGGCTCGCGCTACCGGGCGGCGTACTTCGACACGTTCCCTGGTGTGTGGCGCCACGGCGACTGGGTCACCGTGGACGAGCACGGCAGATGCGTGATCACCGGCCGGTCGGACGCCACCTTGAACCGCGGCGGTGTGCGGCTTGGCACATCGGAGTTCTACGCGGTGGTCGAGAGCCTGCCCGAGGTCGCCGACAGCCTGGTCGTGCATCTGGACGATCCGGACGACCCGTCCGGCCGGCTGTTGCTGTTTCTCGTGCTGCGCGAGGGGAAGTCGTTGGGCGACGAGCTGCGCCGACGGATCGCTGGTGAGCTGCGTACGTCGCTGTCGCCCCGGCACGTGCCGGACGCGATGCACCAGGTCAGCGACGTGCCGCGCACGCTCTCCGGGAAGAAGCTGGAGGTGCCGGTCAAGCGGATCCTCACCGGCGCGCCGGTCGAGACCGCCGCCGCGAAGGGGGCGCTGGCCAACCCGGACGCACTGGCCGAGTTCGAGGGATTCGGGCAGTCGGTGACCCAGTGAGGGGATCGCTACGCACAGCGGAAACGGCCCTGCGGCCAACCCCGCGGAGTGGACGCGTAACCTCGTGGTTGCCCTAGTATGCCCAACGCGTAACCGCCGCGTTCATAGGAGCTAACACGTGCGTATACGCCTTACGCCACGAGATCATTCGTTTTACGAGCTGTTTACGGAGGCAGCGAAGAACAACTTGGTGGGTTCGCGTCTGCTCGTCGAACTGTTCAACGACGGCGCGGACCGGGCCGCGATCGCGGACAAGATGCGCGAGTGCGAGCACGCCGGGGACGACTGCGTGCACCGCGTCATGCAGCGCATGAACCAGACGTTCGTCACTCCGTTCGACCGGCAGGACATCTACCGGTTGGCCAGCGAGATGGACGACGTCATGGACTACATGGAGGCGGCCGCCGACCTGGTCGTGCTCTACCAGCTCGACGAGCTGCCGCGGGAGATGATCAAGCAGGTCGAGGTGCTCGAGCGGGCGGCCGAGCTGACGGCGGAGGCGATGCCCAGGCTGAAGGCGATGCGGGATCTCCAGGAGTACTGGATCGAGATCAACCGGTTGGAGAACCAGGGCGATCAGATCTACCGCAAACTGCTCGCGCACCTCTTCGGCGGCACCTATGACGCGCTGACCGTGATGAAGCTGAAGGAGATCGTCGACCAGCTCGAGCAGGCGATGGACTCCTTCGAACACGTCGCCAACACGGTCGAGACCATCGCGGTCAAGGAGTCCTGACCGTTGGCAGCGCAACGGTCGATGGCGGTTGAGCGAGGGAACGGGCGCACGTAATGGAGTTAGTCGGGCTCATCGCCGTACTGGCCGTCGCTCTCTTCTTCAACTACACCAACGGTTTCCACGATGCCGCGAACGCCATCGCGACCGCGGTGTCGACGCGGGCACTCACCCCGCGGGTCGCCTTGGCGATGGCAGCGATCATGAACCTCATCGGTGCCTTCCTCGGTACGAAGGTCGCGGCGACGGTGGGGGAGGGCATCATCGCCCCGCCGAAGGGCTCTGCGGGGCTGATCATCGTCTTCGCGGCGCTCGCAGGGGCGATCGTGTGGAACCTGATCACCTGGTACTTCGGGTTGCCGTCGTCGTCGTCACACGCTCTGATCGGCGGGATGGTCGGTGCCGCGATCGCCGGGAGCAGCGACGTGATCTGGGGCGGAGTACTCGACAAGGTCGTCATCCCCATGGTGCTCTCGCCGATCGTCGGCGGGCTGCTCGGGTATCTGGTGATGCTCGCCATCCTGTGGCTGTTCCGCAACTATCCGCCGGCGAAGCTGAACCGCGGGTTCCGGGTCGCGCAGTCGATCTCGGCGGCCGCCATGGCACTCGGCCACGGCCTGCAGGACGCGCAGAAGACGATGGGCATCATGGTCCTCGCCCTGGTGACCACCGGCTACCACGAGGGCTTCCAGGTCCCGGTGTGGGTGACCGTGTCGAGCGCGTTGGTGATCTCGCTCGGCACCTACTCGGGTGGCTGGCGGATCATGCGGACGCTGGGCCGCCGGGTGATCGAGCTCGACCCGCCGCACGGCTTCGCCGCCGAGGCGACCGCGTCGTCGGTGCTCTACACCACCGCGTTCGTGTTCGCGGCGCCGATCTCCACGACGCACACCATCACCTCGGCGATCATGGGTGTCGGTGCGACGAAGCGGCTGTCCGCTGTGCGTTGGGGCGTGGCGGGCAACATCATCACGGCCTGGGTGCTGACCATCCCGGCCGCGGCACTGGTCGCCGCGGTCGTGTACTGGATCGCGAAGGCGCTGCTGCCCGTCTAGATGAGTGATTCCTTGAAGGGTGTGGTCGGCGCGGCTGCGGAGACGTGGGGCGGAGGGTGTTCAAGATCGATGTGTGACCAAAGAACTGAACACCCTCCTGACAGCACTGTATGTGGTGGTCGACGATCACGTGGT
>WHTA01000028.1 GCA_009379825.1 Streptosporangiales bacterium | reverse complement strand
GTGCTTCAGCGCCGCCGCCGCGGCGAGCACCAGACACGACCTGCCGGTCGCGTACGTCGACTACTGGGACCTGCTGCCGGCCGACCTGGACGGGCGACCGCACCTGCCCGGCCACGCCGGCGTCTTCGAGTCGTCGCTGGTGCTTGCGCTGCGTCCCGAGCTGGTACGCGAGCGTCCGGCGCGGGCGGAGCAACCGGAGGTACCCGCCGCACCGGATGTGTCGGTAGCCGCGAAGGCCGTGTGGGCGAACGTGGACGGTTACACCGACCGGCCGGTCGACGCGGACGAGGCCGCGGGGAAGAGGTGGTTCGAGCTGCTCGCGGACGCGCTCGCCGACCGCCTGGTCACCCTCGCCGCGGCCCTGTAAGCGGCGTGCGGGGTGCGGCCGGCAGCAGCTGTGGCAGATCCGCCGATCAACCGGTGCATCTGGCGGAAATGCAGCGGATCCTGCTCGCGGTGCCAGCGCTACGTTGACAGCACCCGCAGCGACAGGACGCGGAAATGCAGCGGATCCTGCTCGCGGTGCCAGCGCTACGTTGACAGCACCCGCAGCGACAGGACATGGCTGCGGGGCACCGACGTTGTGATGTGGAGACGCCATGGACACTCGCGATCCAGCACTGCGCCAGGAGGTCGAACGGCGACTGCAGCTCGTCGAAGTCGATGAGGCAGCCGACGCCGCCCACGCTCCGCTCGCCCGTGCCGACCTCGGCTTGCTCGGACTTATCGTGGCGGTCTGCACCGTCGTCGGACTCCTCCTGGTCGGCTGAGATGAGCGCTCACGAAGACGTCCGTAGAGAGGCGACGTTCGGTTCCCTACCTGTGCTCAAAGCCGAACGCGTCTGGGGATTCGCCGACTTCACCTGGGTCAACGTCGGCCTGGCGATCGCCACTTGGGCGTTCCTCGTCGGGGGTGCGACCGCTGCCCTGGTCGGCTTCCGCCAGGGCATCGCCGCCTTCCTGATCGGGAACGCCTTGTCCGTCGCCGTCATGCTGCTGGCCAGTGTCATCTCTAGCCAGCGCTATGGGGTGGAGCAGTACACCCTGCTGCGTACGGTGTTCGGGCTCGGCGGCGTCGCAGTCGTCGTGTTCACCGTCATCCTGTTCATCGAGATCGGCTGGTCCTCGGTGCTGAGCGTCATGTTCGGGCGGGCCACGGCGAACGTCGCGAACGAGGTGTTCGGTGCCGACATCGGGCCGAATGCGCTGCCGGTAACGCTGTTCGCGCTGCTGGCCATCGCCGTGTCCTGGGTGCTGCTCGCCCGTGGACCGGTCACGTTGCGGGTGCTCAACCGCGTCGTGGCACCGGGACTCGCCATCCTCACCCTGGCGATGCTCGGCTTCCTGTTCAGCAACGTCGGCTGGGACAAGCTGATGGCCGCAGAGCCGTTGTCGCCCTTTCCCGACGGCACCTTGAACTTCGTGCTTGCGGTCGAGTTCAACCTGGGGTCGGCTTCTCCTGGTGGCCGGTGATGGGCAGTCTCGCCCGGCTGACGACCTCGCCGAGGGCCGCGCTGTGGCCCGCCTACATCGGGTTGTTCGGAGCGACCGTCGTCGCCCAGGCGGTAGGGCTCGCGGCGGCACTCATCCTCGGCGACAGTGACCCGACCGTGTGGATGGTGCCGTTGGGCGGCCCATGGATAGGCGTCGCTGCACTGCTGTTCATCGCCTTCGCGAACCTGACCAGCCTGGCTTCCATCGTCTACTCGACCTGCCTGGCGCTGCGTCAGGCAGGAGGGCGGTTCCTGGCCAGGGTGCGCTGGGAGGTGCTCTGTGCGGTCTTCTTCGTGCTGCCTGCGGGTCTGGCCTTCTTCCCGTGGTTGCTCTACGACCAGTTCCTGTTGTTCGTCACCTACACCGGAGCGTTCCTCGCCGCTATCTGCGGCACCGTGGTCGCCGACTACTTCGTGCTCAGGCGGCAACGGATCGTCCTGCAGGATCTGTACTTGCCGGGCGAGGTGAGCGCGTACCACTTCACCGGAGGCGTGAACATCGCTGGGCTCGTCTCCACCGGACTCGGAACCGCGACGTACCTGGTGCTCTACAACCCGGTGACGCTCGAGACCGCAACCGCGTTCACCTGGTTGACCGCGTCGCTGCCAGCCGTGCTGGTCGCGGGCGGCCTGCACGTGCTGCTCGTCCGGCTCCTCTACCTACGGCGTGGCACCGGCGGCTACACGGCCCGGGCCGAGGACACGGCCACCATGGTGACGAATGAGGAGAGCCGATGAGTCTTTCAGCTGCGGCGGCGGTGCACGACGGGCGCGGCCACGAGATCCGGATCCGAACGGTCGAGGTCGCCGACCCGGGCCCGGGCGAGGTGCTCGTCCGGCTGGGTGCCGCCGGCGTATGCGGCTCCGACCGGCATGTCGTCGACGGCGACTGGCGGATGCCCACGCCGACGGTCCTCGGACACGAGGGCGCGGGCGTGGTCGAGGCACTCGGCACCGGGGTGGACGGCGTCGCCGCCGGTGACCACGTCGTGCTCTCCTGGTTCTACCCGTGTCGCACCTGCCGGGCGTGTGTGGCGGGATGTGCCTGGGCGTGCACGGGCACCCGCTCGGAGGAGTGTGTCCTGCCCGACGGCACCACCCGGCTGCGCGACTCGGCGGGCGTCGTGCATTACCCGTACCTCGCGGTGGGTTCGATGTGCGAGTACACCGTCGTACCGGTCTCCGCTGCGGTGCCCATCCCGGCGGAGGTGCCTTTCCACGTTGCGAGCCTGATCGGCTGTTCGGTGGCCACCGGTGTTGGCGCGGTGTTGAACAACGCCCAGGTCCCCGTCGGCGCGGCCGCGGTGGTCGTCGGCTGCGGGGGAGTCGGTCTGTCCGTCATCATCGGCCTGCACCTCGCCGGCGCTCATCCGGTGATCGCCGTTGATCCGTCACCCGAGCGGCTCGAGGCGGCGCGTAGCTTCGGCGCCAGTCACACCGTGGTGGCGGGTGCCGAAGCCGCAGCGAGAGTGAAGGAGCTGACCGGTGGCGGCGCCGACTACGCATTCGAGGTCGTCGGCCGGGCCGAGACGATGGAGTTGCTGCCGTCGCTGTTGGTCCCCGGGGGCGTCGCCGTTCTCGTCGGGCTGCCGCCGGAGGGTACTCGGGTCAGCGTCGACGGCCTCGCCTTCGCCGAGTCGGGACTCACCATGATCGGCTCCAACTACGGTGGTTCGGTGCCCGCCAGGGACTTCCCGCGACTGGCCAAGCTGTACCTCGCTGGACGGCTGCCGCTAGACGACCTCGCCTCCGACCGGATCGGCCTCGGCGATCTCGACGAGGCGTTCGCCGCCATGCGAAAGGGCACGCGGACACGGAGTGTCGTCGTCTTCGACTGATAATGGGGCCGATGCCAACCCCTCGGCAAAGGTCCCACCGGTGCATGTGACCGCAGCCCAGCTGCTCGCTGACCCGCGGCTGCAACTGACCCTCGTCCACGACGGGGCCGGCCTCGACCGGCCGTTGGACGGCGTCGCCGTGACCGAACAGCCCGCGCCCGGCCGCTGGCTGACCGCCGACGACCTCGTGCTGACCAGCGGGATGTGGCTGGCAGAAGCAGGCGACCAGCGAGCGGCCGCGGCGACGTGGGCGGCAGAGGTCAAGGACGCAGGCAGCGCGGTCGCCGGGTTCGGATGCGCGCCGTGGTTCCCCGAGGTACCAGCGCCGCTGCTGGATGCCGCCACTCGCACCGGGCTCACGCTGGTCAGCGTGCCGCCGTGCCTCCCGTTCGTGGCCGTCTCCCGGCGAGTGTCCGAACTGCTCGCTACTGCGCGGACCAGGCAGACCGCACTGGCAACCCGCATCCAGCAGCGGCTGGCTTCCGTCGCCAGACAAGGCAGGCAGGCGGTGATCGAGAGTCTCGGTAGCGAGCTGGGCGCGTACGTCGCGCTCGTCGACCGCGCCGAGACCGTCGTCGCTGCGAGCCCGGCATCCGACGGTGACTGGGCCCGGTGAGCGGTGGTGGCGGCGCGGGACGTCATCTCCGCCGGCCACTCCAGTGCCTCGCGGCCTTCACTTCGAGGCGAGTGTGCCGCAGTCACCGTGGGCGACCCGCACCGTCCGTCCGGTGCTCATCGCCGGCGATGCCCTACCAGGCACCGCATCCTGGCGGGCGGGGATCGTCGGCACTGCGGCGGCGCTGTGCGCCACTCTCGACCCGGTCACTCATCCCGCGGCCGGTACGGTCGCGACCCTGCTCGCCCGGGGCGACCCGGCGGCGGCCGGGCTGCTCGCCGAGTCGCTCGCTGCGCCACTCGCAGTGGACCTGTGCGCCGTGGCCGTCCGCGGGGGACGGCGATCCGAGGTCGCTCAGCAGCTGATCCCGCTCGGCGGGTGGCGGCTCCCCGACCCGGAGGCCGTCGCCGTCGCCGCGGACACCGAGCTCATCTTCCTCTCGCCACCCGTCGGCTCCACACACGTACGCGCCATCGTGCACGACACCGGCTGCGCAGCGGGACTGTCCGCGGAGCTCCCGCTCGACGGCGCCGCCGAAGCGCTGCGACAGGCACACGCCGCGGCCCGGTTCGCCCGTCCGGGCGTCGCGACCTGTTACGCGGATACCGCCGATCCGCTCCTACGTCGTCTCCTCACCACCGCGGAGGCAGGCGACCTGGCGCGCCAGGTCGCCGCCGGGCTGGTCACCGAGCAGGACGGCAAGGCGCTGCTCGCCGACGCGGCGACATGGTTACGCCATCACGGCCGGTGGGATCCTGCTGCGGACGAGCTCGGTGTGCACAGGGAGACGCTCCGCCGCCGGATGCACCGGGTCGCCAGGCTCACCGGTCTCGAGCTGGACTCCGCGGACGGCAGGCTCGCGCTGTCCGTCGCCGTCGGTGTGCTGATGCGGCCCGGGGCGTGGCCGAGCTAGGGCGGGCGGCCGCGCATACGCGATGATCGAGGGATGGGCACACTCGACGCGTCCGCCGGCCGACCGGCGTTGCTGCTCGCGGCGCACGGGACCCGTGACCCGGCCGGTCCGCGGCTGCTTGACCGGCTCGGTGCGGAGGTCGCGCGGGCCGGTGCGGTCGAGGTCCGCCTCGCGTACGTCGACGTGATCGAGCCGACGGTGGGTGCCGCGCTCGCCGGGATCGAAGGGCCGGTCGTGGTGGTGCCCGCGTTCCTGGCCGCCGGGTACCACGTGCGTACCGACCTGCCCCGGCAGGTGGCCAGCGGCGGCCGCGACGACGTGGTGATCGCCGAGTCGCTCGGCCCCGACCCGCGGCTGGTCGACGCGGTGCTCGACCGGCTGGCCGCGGCCGGCTGCAGCGCCGGTGACGCCGTCGTGCTCGCCGCCGCCGGGTCATCGGACCGGCGGGCACTGGCCGACGTGGAGACCGCCAGGGCGACGGTGGCGGCCCGGGTGGACGGGCCGGTGACCGTCGGCTACGCGGCGACCGCCCGGCCGACCATGCCGGAGGCGGTGCGGGCCGCGCGCGCCGCGGGTGCGGCGCGGGTCGCGGTGGCGTCCTGGCTGCTCGCCCCCGGCCTGTTCCAGCAGGGCCTCGCCGAGGCCGGCGCCGACGTGGTGGCCGAGCCGCTCGGCGTGCACCCCGCGGTGGTCAGCGCGCTGCTCGACCGCTACCTGGCGACGCTGTCCGCCCGGAGTTAGCCGCCGGTTAGTGGCCCCTCCCTAGCGTGAACGGCGTCGCCTGGTCACGGACGGGAGGGCGGAGTGTCCGACGGAGGGGGGCCGGGTACCGGCTGGGTCGTACCCGGCTATCGGCACGTCAGCGAGCTCGGTTCCGGTGCGTCCGGGCGGGTAGTGCACGCCGTCCACGAGCAGACCGGCCGGCAGGTCGCGGTGAAGTACCTGGCGCCGGCACTGCTCGCGGACCTCAGGTTCGTCGAGCGGTTCCGGGTCGAGGCGCGGTTGCTGGCCGGGCTGACCGACCCGCACCTGGTGCGGTTCTTCGACTACGTGGAATCGCCGTACGGTGCGGCGATCGTGATGGAGTTCGTGCCGGGCGCGACGCTGCGGACGGTCATGAACAGCCGCGGCCCGCTGCCGCCTGAGGCCGCGCTCGTGCTGTTGAAGGGCTCGCTGCTCGGGCTGGCCGCCGCGCATGCCGCCGGTGTGGTGCACCGGGACTACAAGCCGGAGAACGTGCTCGTGCTGCGCGACGGCACGAGCAAGCTCGCCGACTTCGGCGTCGCCGTGCCGACCGGCAGGAAGGCAGAGCTGGCCGGCACCCCGGCCTACATGGCGCCGGAGCAGTGGGCGGCCGGCACCGTCTCGCCGTCGACCGACGTGTACGCGGCGACGGTCGTGTTCTTCGAGTGCGTCGCGGGGGCGAAGCCGTATCGGGGCACCACGCTGGAGGAATGGGCCGCGGCGCACCAGCGGGCGCCGATCCCTGCCGTGCAGGTGCCGGCGCCGTTACGGGGGCTGGTCGAGCATGGGATGGCCAAGGACCCGGCGTCCCGGCCGGCCTCGGCGGCCGCGTTCTTCACCGAGCTGGAGAGCACCGCACGCAAGGCGTACGGCCGGCGCTGGGAGAAGCGCGGGCGGCGTGCGTTGGCCGCCCTGGCGGCCGGTGTGCTGTCGTTGCTCGGCCGCGGCCTGTTCGACAAGCTGCCCGCGGACGGTGGCCAGGGTGGGCAGCTCACGCACCTCGGCAAGACTGTGCTCGGCAAACCCGCGGTGCTCATCCCGGTGTTGACCGCCGGCGCCCTGTTCGTGACCGCGACGTTGATCCTCGTGGACCCGATCGACCGGATCATCGCGCGGTCCGAGCCCACCGGCCGCAGCGCGCCGGCCACGCGCTCGCCGGACGGCGAGGAGGACAAGAGCGAGCCGCGGCGGCGGATGGAGGAGCAGGGCACCGCGAACTTCAGGTACGAGATGCAGGGCTGCTGCAGCCGGGCGATCCTCGCGCGCGGCCGGGCTGAGATGTGGCCGTCGGGCACGTCGGCCTACCTGGGCACGGTGTACGACGGCAGCGACGGCTCGTACACCCTGGACGGCGAGCGCTTCGTCTTCCACAACCCGGAGGTGGCGTCATTGGCCAGGAAGGCGCGCGCGTACGCCGTCGGCCCCGCCGCGTACGTGAACGTCGACCAGGGCTGGCGGCGCTACACCGAGGCGTCCGCGGAGTACGACGGCGAGCAGCCGGACTCTATCCGAACGAGGTACAAGACCGCGGCGCGGAACGCGTTCAACACCCGGGCGGCGGTCAGCGCGCAGCACATCGAGGCGCTGCTGCGTACCTCAGGGCACGCCGAGCCGAAGGTGCGGGCCGAGGGCCGCACGGTACGCGGCAGCTCGACGACCGCGGCGGTGATCGCCGAGGACCGCCGGCTGTCCGCGGTGTACGGCGAGCTGGCCGAGAACGAGCTGGACTACACGGTGGTGCTCGCGGCGGACGTGCTGCCGAAGCGGCTCGATGTGAAGGTGTACACGCCGGGCGGCAACTCGGAGTACTGGCAGTACACGGTGACGTACTCGAACTGGGGCGCCGGCGACCCGATCGCCCCGCCGGGCCGGCGGGGCGATCGGACGGCGTCCGGTACCCCGGTGCCCAGTGCGACCGCCGCGACATCCCGCGCGCCGTGACCGGTTCGTTATACGAAGCGTCGCTGTGACACGTGTTGTTGCTGTTAATTGCCGGAATGGGTACGACGTTGTGTAGGCAAGAGTTGACACAAGGCAGTGGTCATTGGTCAGCTACCGACATGTAGTTGCCCCCGTACGTTGTGTAGCAAGGAGCTCGATGACCCGCCTTCCCCGCAACGGTGCCTGCTGCCCTGACCGCCAGCCCGCGCCACCTCCCGACGACGCCGACCAGCTGTTGTCGCGGCGAAGGTTGCTCGGCGGCGCCGCAGCGCTCGGCGGCGCCCTGGTCACCGGCGCGGCCGGACTCGCGCTGCCCGGGGCGGCGGCGGCCGCGGTGCAGCAGCCACGGCTGCATGACCGCGCGGCCTGGCGCGCCCGACGGCCCACGCACGCGATCGACGTCCTCGACCGCGCGCCGGACCGCATCGTCGTGCACCACACGGCGACCGCGAACGCCAAGGACCTCTCCGTCGCACACGCGTACGACCTGTCCAGGACCATCCAGGGCTGGCACATGGACAACAACGACTGGTGGGACATCGGCCAGCAGCTCACCATCTCCCGCGGTGGCCACGTGATGGAGGGCAGGTCGCGCACCCTGTCGGCGATCCGCACCGGGCGCCACGTGGTCGGCGCGCACGTCGCGGACGAGAACAGCCACACCATCGGGATCGAGAACGAGGGCCTGTACACCAAGCGCACGCCGACCGACGAGCTGCTCGCGTCGCTCGTCGAGACCATGGCGTGGCTGTGCGACACGTACCTCCTCGACCCGTACCAGGCGATCGTCGGGCACCGCGACTACAACGCGACGGAGTGCCCGGGCGAGGTGCTCTACGACATGCTCCCCGAGCTTCGGGACCGGGTCGCTGCGGCGATGGGGCAGCGGCCCGACCCGAAGCGGACCGTCCGGCGGCCGCACCGCGACGGGCCGTTCCCGCCGTCGCGGGGCCGGTTCGACCACGGCCCTGCCGTGTAGCGGTACGCCGGACCCGAGACTGTCGGTACCGTCCGGCCGGACGGGGAGGTGCCTCCGACAGCCTCGCGGACGCGGTCCCCCGCGCCTGTTGGCTGCGGGGGACCGCGTGGGCGGCAGGGGCAGGGCTAGGATCGGTCCGGTTCTCCTAGCCCTGGAGGTGGCCGGTGGGTCGCGGTGACGTCGTCGTAGTCGGCAGCGCCAACATGGACCTGGTTGCGTACACGCCGCGGTTACCCGACACCGGCGAGACGCTGACCGGTCATGCGTTCGAGACCATCCCGGGCGGCAAGGGCGCGAACCAGGCGATCGCCGCCAGCCGTGCCGGCGCCTCGGTGCGCATGGTCGGGGCGGTGGGCTCGGACGCGTTCGGCGCGGACCTGCGCGCGACGCTGGCCGCCGCCGGCGTCGACCCGGCGGCCGTACGTACGGTCGAAGGCGCGAGCGGCACCGCCCACATCACCGTCGACGACCAGGGCCAGAACACCATCGTGGTGGTTCCCGGCGCGAACGGCACGGTGACCGAGCTGACCGACGCAGAACGCGCGGTCGTCGCGGCGTCGAGCACCGTCCTGTTGCAGCTGGAGCTGCCGCTGTCCGCGGTCGTGCAGGCCGCCCAGGTCGGGCACGGGGCAGGCGCGGAGGTCGTGCTCACGCCGGCGCCCGCGGTGCCGCTGCCGGACGACCTGTACGCCGCCGTCGACGTGCTTGTGCCCAACGCCGGGGAGGCGACCAGGCTCACCGGGGAGAGCGGTGTCGAGACGGCCGCCAAGGCGCTGCTGCGCAAGGTGCCGGCCGTCGTCGTCACCCTCGGCGGCGACGGCTGCCTGCTGTTCACCGCGGACGGTGAGGAGCTGCAGCTGCCCGCGCTGCCGGTGGACGTGGTGGACACGACGGCCGCCGGCGACACGTTCGCCGGGGCACTCGCCGTCGCCAGGGCCGAGGGGCGGGCCTGGCCGGACGCGTTGCGTTGGGCGAGCGCCGCGGCCGCCATCAGCGTCGGCCGGAAGGGCGCGAGCACGTCCGCACCGGTCCGCGCCGAGATCGACGAGCGCTACGGCATGGCGAGCGGCTAGGACCGCGTGGAGCTCGTCGACGGGGCGGTCGACGGGGTCTCGGTCAGGTTCGCGACCTGGCGGTTCTCCGCGAGCAGGCGGAGCCGGTCGCTGACGAGCAGCCGGCTGGTGTGCAGCTGCAGCCTGGCCTTGCGCCAGCGGTAGGTCATCCGGTGCTTGGCGCCAATGTTCGCCGGGCCGTCCACGGTGTACCCGTACGAGCGCAGCCGGTCACCAAGGACGGTCTCGCACAGCTCGATCTCCCACGGGTCGAGCTCTTCGCGCCACTTGTCCACCTGGCTGGCGTCGACGTCCGACCTGGTGGCCGCGTGCCAGGTCTTGCGCTTCGGCACGGCCATCCGCGCGGTGTCCGCCGGGTGGCTCATCGCCGGGTCGTACTCCTCGCCGAGGAACGCGCACAGCTTGGTGAGCTCGGTCTCCGGGTCGTCCACCAGGTCCTCGTACTTGACCTGGTAGAAGGTGTCGGCCGGCAGTTGGCGGGCGAACCGCTGGCAGTTGTCATACGCGATGGCCCACTCAGCAGCCGCGGTGTAGACGTCGCGCTGCCACCACGGCATCCGCTTCAGCGACGCGACGCACGCGCGCCCGTCCCTGACGATCTGGATGATCTGCGCGTCGGGGAACATCCGCTGGATGAACGGCAGGCACCGGTGGTACGCCGGCCGCTTGTCACCCCAGCGAGGCTTGCCGAAGCGCTTGGCGTAGAGCTGCAGCACGATGGCGAGCGCGGAGCCGACCGTCGGCGGTCCGCCGACGATGGCCTCGGTCACCTCGTCCGGGTCGAGCTTCAGGTCGCGGAACCTGTTCTTCGTCTCGTCCGACGCGACGCCGGTGGCGCCGGGTGTGATCCGGCCCTGCACGATGTCGTCGGCCAACCTGCGCCGGTTGTCCGGCTGCCGCAGGTCGCCGTACTTGCGGCGGCCGATGTAGGTGGGGAGCAGGAAGCGGATCTCCGGCGGGATGGCGATACGTGGATGAGAGTGCAGCATCACCTGCAGCATGGTGGTGCCAGACCGGGGGCATCCCAGCACAATGATCGGTCGAACGTTTTCCAACCTCATGTCCTCTCGGTGCCAGCCCTGCCGACCTGGGGTGTTCGTCCGCCGCGTATTCGCTGCCCCATGCGGACTCCCCGAGCCGCTGAGCATACCGCCGTCGGCCGCTCTTTTCCCCAAGTGGTACCAGAAAGTAGCCTCGTCGACGCCGTAGGCCCAGGTGGGCACGCCGGTGGCTACGAGTCGAGCGGCCAGTCGTGGATCCGGCGCAGCAGCCCGAGGAACGCCTGTTCGGCCGGGGCGAGCAACCGGTCGCGCCGGTACCCGGCCACGATCGGGCGGCCAGGCGGCGCCGGCTGCACGGTCAGCGTCGCGATCCGTCCGTCCACGACCTCCTGGCCCACCGCGTGCTCGGAGATCAGCGAGAGCCCGAGGCCGGCGTGCACCGCCTGCTTGAGCGTCTCCGTCCCCCACACCTCCACCGACGCGACGTCGGCCAGCTGCCACAGCGCCAGCGCGGTGGTCTGCATCTGGCGGGTGGACGACCCGACCTCGCGCAGGATGAACCGCTCGCCGGCGATCTCGCCCGGCTCGATGGTCTTGCCGGCCAGCCGGTGGTCGGCCGGGGCGATGACGACCGGGCGGTCGGTGAGGATCTGCTCGCAGCACAGCTGCTCCGCCTGCGGCTGGCCGGCCAGCACGGCCAGGCCGAGCTCGCCGTCCACCAGCCTGCGCGTCACCTGCTCGGCGTTGCCCACGTAGAGGTCGCTGTCGATCTGCGGGTGCTTGCGGTGGAACCTGGCCAGTAGCAGTGGCAGCAGGTACGTGCCGACGGTCGTCGTGCCGCCGACGGACAGCCGCCCGGTGGCCAGGCCCTGCACCTGGCGTACCGCGGTGACCGCCTCGTCCGCCAGCAGGAACAGCCGGCGCGCGTACTCGGCGAGCACCTCGCCTTCCGCCGTGGGCCGCACGCGGACGCCGGAACGGTCGACCAGCGTGGTCTCCAGCGACGCCTCCAGCTGCCTGACCTGGTTGGAGACCGACGGCTGGCTCATGAACAGCTTGTTCGCCGCGGCCGAGAACCCACCGCACTCGACGACCTGGAGGAAGATCCACAACCGGTGGAAGTTGAGCTCCATGTCGTCGCTTCCTGGCGTCGCGGACCTTGCCTGCCTCGACCCCAGGCTACGGGCATGCGGCTTCGCTCAGTAGGAGATACAGGCCGACCGCCACTCGGTGTAGAAGTCCCAGACCTCAGGTGAGCACTCCGGCGGGCCGTACTGCGAGCTCTTCGCGCCGACGTGCGGCAGGTGCGCGTACGCGCCGACGCCGGGCCGGTTCACGTGCAGCATGCCGGCTTCTAGCCGGTCCAGGGCCTCGAAGATGCGGGTCGGGTCCTGGGTGAAGACGGTGCCTGACATGCCGTAGCGCACGGAGTTGGCGATCCTGATCGCGTCGTCGAAACCGTCGCAGTCGACGACCGACAGCACCGGGCCGAAGATCTCCTCCTGCGCGATCTCGCTGTCCCACGGCACGTCGCGCAGCACCGTCGGCCGCACGTACCAGCCTTCCGGCAGGCCCTCCACCGCACGGCCGCCGCCACACGCGATCGACGCGCCGACCTTGGTGGCCGCCTCCATCGCGTCCAGGCAGGCGTGCATCCGGTCGGCGTTGATGACCGGGCCGATGTCCGACGCCGGGTCGGTGCCTGGGCCCACCCGCATCGCTTCGACCTTCGCCACCAGACGTTCGAGCAGCTGCTCCTTCACCGCGACGTCGACGACCACTCGGCTGGTGGCGCTGCACCGCTGGCCGGACTGGCCGAACGCGCCGTGCACGATCGCCGCGGTCGCCTTGTCGAGGTCGGCGTCGGCCAGTACGAGCACGGCGTTCTTGCCGCCGAGCTCCAGCTGCGTCCGCAACAGCCGTGCCGCGCCGCCCACCTGGATCGCGCGGCCGACCGGCAGCGAGCCGGTGAACGAGATGCCGGCCACCGACTCGTGCGCCACCAGCGCCTCGCCGACCGGCCGGTCGCCGTGCACCAGGTTCAGCGCGCCTGCGGGCACCCCGGCGTCGTGGAACGCCTGCACCAGCAGCGCCGCCGTGTACGGGGTGAACGGCGACGGCTTCAGCACGGCCGGGCAGCCGGCGAGCAGCGCAGGGCCGACCTTCCACATGGGTATCGCCAGCGGGAAGTTCCACGGCGTGATCAGGCCGACCACGCCGATCGGCCGGCGGAACGTCATTGCCACCGTGCGGGGGTCCTCGGCCGGGGTGGTGACGCCGTTCAGCCGCCTGGCCTCGCCTGCGGTGAAGTCCAGGATGGCCAGGCTGCGGTCGACCTCGCCGCGTGCCTCGGACAGCCGCTTGCCCTGCTCGCGGGTGATGGCCGCAGCGAACTGCTCCTTGCGCTCCTCGATGATCCGGCCGGCGGCCTGCAGTACCTTCGCCCGCTCGATCGGCCCGCGGTCGCGCCACTGCGGCAGCACGGCCGCGGCCGCCTCGACCGCGGCCGTGGCGGCACCGGCGTCCGACTCGGCGAACTCGCCGACGACGTCGCTGATGTCGCCGGGGTTCACGTTGGCCCTACGTTCGCCGCCTGCCGGGTCGATCCACTCGCCGGCGATGTAGTTGCCGAGGTGCCGTTCTTCCACCTGCACTGGTCCTCCTGTTGCTCTAGCTGGCGAGGGTCTGTTCGGCGATCCCGAAGGACAGCGTCATGCCGGCGCCGCCGAGCCCGTTGACGACGGTGACGCCCGGTTCTGGTTCGTGCCGCAACAGCTCGCGGCCGTCGGGCAGCGACGGGTACTCCCCGTACCATCGCTCGGCGATCTCTCTGTTGGGGACGGCCGCGAACTCGTCGAGGTAGTCGAGCACGGCGGTGTCGATCTCCTCGTGCAGGAACGGGTCGTGCGTGGCGGCGTACTCGTGGCTGTCGCCGAGCGACAGCTGCCCGGTCGCGGTCTGCGACACCAGCACGTGCACACCCCACCGCCGTTGGTCCGCCAGCGTGGCGTCGGCGCGCTCGCGTACGGCGCCGAGGGTGGAGCACTGCGCGAAGGACGCGTAGTGCAGCAGCGTCAGCCCGGCGCACAGCGCGGGGCCGAGCTGCCAGTCCGCGGGTTGCGTGACGGTGCGCATCATCTGCAGTTTGCACTTCCTGATCCCGCTGGCCGCGAGGACGTCGGGGTAGAGCGTGTGGAAGTCGTTGCCGCTGCAGACGATCACGCGTTCGGCGTGCCAGGTGCCGCCGGTGGTGCGTACCTCGGGCAGTGCGACCTCGTGCACGGCGGTGCCGAACCGCACGTCGACACCGTGCTTGTTCTCCAGGTACTCCGCGACGCCTGGGATGGCGACGCGTGGGTCCACGTTGAGCTCGCTCGGGCTCCACAACGCCGCGAGCAGACCGTCCGTACGCGAGGCGGGGCTGCGGCGCGCCACGTCGCCCTGGCCGAGCAGCCGGCAGCCCTGCTCGCGTGCGGCCGGGGTGGTGTCGAGGAACTCCTCAAACACCGCGACCTCGTCCGCATGCCTGGCGAGGTGCAGCGAACCGGTGTCGGCGTGCCACATCCCCGTCTGCTGCAGGATCTCCAGCCAGGTCTCCCTGCTGCGCAGCGCGACCTCGTAGTACTCGCCGGTCTGCCCGATCGGCCAGATCAGCCCGAAGTTCCTGATCGACGCGCCGACCGCCCGTGCGTCGCGCTCGAAGAGCACGACGCTGTGCCCGGCGCGGGCGGCCGCAAGTGCGTGCGCGAGTCCGACGATGCCGCCGCCGACGACGGCCACATCAGCGTGTCTCCTGTTCACCAAGTTCCTCCTCGATAGTTCAGGCGGCCGACTCGCGGCGCCACTGGGGGAGCAGGAGCAACGCGGCGAGCAGTGCCGCGCCTGCGAAACCGAAGAACAGCGCCGTACTGCCGAGGTAGCCGGGCAGCAGACCGCCGAGGATCGCACCGATCGAGCCGCAGCCGTTCACGAAACCGGTCGACGCGCCGGCGTGCTGCGACGTGCCGAAGTCGACGGCGGCGACGCACGAGATCATCGAGTCCGCCGCGTACACGGTGAGGCCGATGAGCGCGAGCATGGTCACCATGACGGCGACGTTCTGCGACGCCGTAAGCGGCACGAACGCCGCCATCACCACGACCAGACCGAGCAACGACAGCACGCACGGCGGCACCCGGCGAGCAGGCTGCCCGCGGCGTAGTTCGTGCTCCACATGCCGAGCACCCGGCCGCGCTCCCGTACGGCGAAGAACGACGACATGTTCTTGCACAGCGACGACCAGCCGGTCGACTGCGCCAGCCCCTGCACGATCATCAGCGGGACGAAGAAGAACACCGCGGTCGTGATGCCCATCAACGTCGCCGCCACGATCGACATGGCGAGACCGCCGAGTACGACCACCCGCGGGCCGAACCGGTCCGCGGTCGAGCCCCAGATGAACTGGCCGACGGCGTAGGCGGCGAGGTAGAGGGCGTCCAGGTTGCCCATCATCTGCTCGGTGAACGCGTCCGCGTCCGGGTCGTCGAGGATGCCGACCTTGGCGACCGAGAACGCCTGCCTGGTGAAGTAGAAGCCCGCGTAGGCGAGCCAGGTGATGGCGAAGATCTGGATGCGCAACCGGCGGAACCTCGCGTCGCGCAGAACCGCCCGGGTGCTGGTCGTGGGGTCGCTGCTCATGGCATACCTCCCCTACCGCTGCCTGGACGGGTCGATCGCCACGCGTGGCGGACGCTTCTCCGTCGCGTGCGTCACCGCCTGCTCGATCTCGGCGAGCGGGAAGGTGTCAGGCACGAAAGACCCGAACAGCTCGTGATCCGCGTGCCGGTCGAGGAAGCGCACCGCGTCGGCGAGGTCGACGGGGGCGTAGTTGTGCACGCCGGTGACGCTGATCAGCCGCCGCACGAGCTGCTCCGGCGCGATCTGGAGCCCCGGCGTCGGGAAGACCGAGCCGACCAGACCGAGCCGGCCGCCGACGGCGAGCAGCTCGAGGGCGGCGCGGCAGGCGTCGTCGTTGCCGGTCAGGTCGACGGCGTACTCGGTGCCTTCCCCCGCGGTGGCATCGAGCACCGCCGTACGCAGCTCGTCAGGTGCCGCCGTTGTCGTGGCACCACAGCGTTCTGCCAACGCCCTGCGGTCGGCGTCGATGTCGCAGGCGACGACCGTCTGCACCCCGAGCGAGCGGAGGTAGCCGACGGCAGTGAGGCCGAGCATGCCGCAGCCCTGTACGAGCGCCGTGCTACCCGGCCGCACTCCGATCGTCCGTAGCGCGCTGGCGACCGTGGCCGTGGCGCAGTTCGCAGGCGTGGCAACGGAATCGGGTATCGAGTCCGGCACCTGCACCAGCGCGGTGCCAGGCTGCACGTGGCAGTGACTGGCCAGGCCGCCGCTGAGCTGCCACTGCTCGTCGATGGCCTCGTGCCCGTACTTCCTGAGCCGCGCGCACTTCTGTGGGATGCCACGTCGACACCGCACACAGCTGCCGCACGACGCGCCGATCGACCAGGTGACCCGCAGGCCAGGTGTCACCGGCGTTCCGTCGTACGTCTCGACGTGCCCGCCGACGGCGACCACCTCGCCGACCATCTCGTGGCCGAGCACCGTCGGCAGCGGCGTCGACCGCTCCCCGCCGATGGTGTGCAGATCGCTGCCGCACAACGTGGCGCACCGGTTCTCGACGAGCACCTCGCCCGGCTGCAACCGGGGCAGCGGCAACTCCTCCAACCGGAACCGTTCCTCGGTGCCGTGCCAGACGGCAGCGACTGCGGTGTCGACCATCGATGGCTGTCCTCTCAGCGTCGGATCAGGGCGGCGAGCGCTGCGCTTGCGGCACAGCAGACGGCGACCAGCAGGAACACGTACGAGGTCTGGCCCGACGTGTCGATGATGTACCCGGCCAGCGGCTCGCCGAAGCCGGCGAACAGGTAGGCGAAGAAGTTCACGACGCCCGTCGCCGTACCGGCCCTGGCCGCGCCGGCCAGGTCCGGGCACAGCGCCCAGAACGACGCCTGCGGCCCGTACACGAAGAACCCGGTGAGGAAGAGCAGCACGATCGCGAGCAGGGTGGAGCTGGTCGGCACCAGGTACATGCTCAGCGACGCGACCGCGCCCAGGCCCATGAAGAGCATGATCGGCTGGCTCCTGCGGGAGCCGAAGAGCCGGTCGGAGAGCTGGCCGTTCACCAGTGCGCCGACGGCCATGCCGATCGGCAGCGCGACGGAGATCCACAGCGGGTTGACGCCGCCGGACGCGCTCTCCTCCCAGTTGGTGCCGAGGAAGTGCACAGGCACCCACACCAGCAGCCCGTAGCGTGCGGCGTTCTGGAAGCCGATGGAGACGCCGGTGACCCAGATCTTGGGTAGCCGCAGTACGGCGAGGTAGCGCTCCTTGGAGCTGGGCTTGACGCCGCCACTTGTCGGGTCGTCGGTGGCTTCCTCCATCGCCACCGGTGACGGCAGCCCGCGCTCGGCCGGGTAGTTCCGCGCTATCACGAAGAACGTGACGGCGCCGAGCAGCATCAGCAGCACGGGGATACGGAAGATCCATCGCCAGTCGAGCTCCCAGACGTCGAGTACGACGACGGAGGTGGCGAAGGCCACGACCGAGCCGGTGCCCGCGGCCAGCACGTAGAAGCCGTAGGTCTTGCCGCGTTCCCGCCGCGGCCACCAGTTGGAGATCACCCGGCTGCCGGCGGACCAGCCCATCGCCTGGAAGTAGCCGTTGGTGCCCCAGGTGGTGGCGATGCTGCCCAGCCCGGTCGCGAAGCTCATGATCCAGTTCAGTACCGTCGACACGACGGCGCCGAGCGACATGATCTTGCGCCCGCCGAACTTGTCGGAGAGGTTCCCGTTGATTGCCTGGCCGACGGCGTACGCCCACAGCAGCGCGGTGCTGACCCAGCCGAGCGTCGTCTTGCTGAGCCCGAGCTCCGCCTCGATGCCAGGGATGGCGAACCCGAACGTCTGCCGTCCGGTGTAGAAGAACAGGTAGCAGAACATGGTGACGAGCAGCACGAGCCACTGCATGCGGCGCAGCCGCGGTCGGGTCGCTTCGTCGATCTCCCCCGGTACGTTCTCGATCCCACGTGGCGATGTCGTCATTGATCCTCCCGAGGGATAGTGGTTGCCGACCGGGAGTCGGTTATCGCCTGGGTTCGGCGAAGTTCGTGGCCACCCAGTAGGCGTCGTAGTTACGGAGTCCGTGGTCGTGCGGTATGCCGCTGACCGTGCGGTTCAGCACCAGCGGCACCTGCTGCTCCGACAGCCCGCCGTGCGAGCGCAGTGGCTCGTCGAGCTGGGAGAGGTCGTGGCGGTCGGGGGTGGTGCCCACGGCGACGTCGGCCGCCGTGATGAGCACGAGGTCGCCGGTGCGGTCGAGAGGTAGCTCGAAACGCTCGCACGCCTCGGCGGCGGTGAGTACCAGGTCGACGCCGTCGAGGCCGCCGAGGCGGCGCGCGACGTCGGTCTGGTCGGCGTCGTCCGGCAGGTACACGTTCGCGTACGAGCCGAGCGCGCCGTGGTGCACGGTGTAGGGGTCGGTGATCGGCAGGATGGTTCGTGCCTTGGCCGTACCGAGCCACCGGTCGAGGTGCTCCTGGACGTAGACCACGTTGGGCTCGCCGGCCTCGTCCGACTTCGCGTTCATGCCGTGGTCCGCCGTGACGGCGAGCACGGCGCCCAACGCGTCGAGCTGCTCGTAGTAGCTGTCGAGCATGGCGTAGAAGTCGTTCGCCGTAGCCGACCCAGGCGCGTGCTTGTGCTGGATGTAGTCGGTCAGCGAGAGGTACATGATGTCGGGACGGTCGCGTTCCAACACCCGCACACCGGCGGCCATCACCAGCTCGCTGAGATCGGCGCTGTACACCGAGGGCAGCGGTTTGCCGACCAGGCCGAGCACGTCCTCGATGCCGTGGTCGGCCATCGTCACGGTGTCGGCGTGCTCGGCGGAGAACCTGATGCCGTTCTCCAGGCCGACGCCGAGCAGCCGGCGCAGCTTGTCCTTCGCGGTGATCACGGCCACCTTCGCGCCCGCGTCCGCGTAGCTGGCGAACAGCGTCGGTGCCCGCAGCCAGCGTGGGTCGTTCATCATGACTTCCTCGCCGGTTTCCCTGTCGTAGATGTAGTTGCCGCAGATGCCGTGTACGGCAGGCGGCGCACCGGTGGCGATGGACAGGTTGTTCGGGTTGGTGAACGAGGGCATCGCGCAGTCGGCGGCCAACGAGGTGCCGTCAGCGAGCAGCTTGGTGAAGAATGGCATCCGGCCGGCGGCTATGGCCTCGTCGTGATATTCGGCCGCGCCGCCGTCCACGCAGACGACGACCACGGGCTCGTCGCCCGCGCCGTAGTCGCGCCCATTCACGGTGATGCGTGGTACCGCCATCCGTTCACTCCCGCCGTCGATGCTGTCGTCGTCGAGAGTTGTCTAACAGCGGCTGGTGAACGCGGGGAACTACGAAGTTGGCTATACGCGGTATAACCTCACGCCGGTCAGTCGCGCAGCGGCGGCTGGGTGCGTTCCCGCTGCAGGTAGGAATGGTCGGGAGCGACGTTGCCGAACTTGGCGTAGAGCTCGTGCGCGTCGTCGGTGTGCAGCATCCAGCGGAAAGCCGCGCCAGGCCCGTCGTCGATCATCGCCTGCACCAGTCGTTTACCGAGGCCCTGGCCGCTGGCCACCGGCAGGACGTAGACGTCGGCGAGATAGGCGAGCGTAGCGCCGTCGGACATCGCCCGGGCGAACCCGACCATCTCCCCGGTGTCATCCGCGTACGCGGCGACGACCCGCCAGGCGGTGTCGAGCTGGTGCTCGAACATCTCGCGGGTACGCATCTTGCCCCAGTACGCGTCGGTGGAGAGGAACGCCCACGCTGCGTCGCGGTCGACCCACCGCGGGTCGTCGTCGAGCACGAACTGCCGCTCTGCCACCGTCAGCTCACCAGGTCCCAGACGGCGACGCAGTTGACCCGGACGCTCACCTGCTCGGGTTCCATGCGCAGCTCGCCGAGGTTCGGGGCGCCCTCGGCGCCGCCCGGCATCCCGTGGGCGAGCCGCGGTGCCATCTCGTCGAAGCCGCCGGCGGCCTCGTCCTCGATCCGCACCAGCCGGGCCAGCCGTGCGCCGAGGGCGGCCGCGTACCCCTCGGCCCGGTCGCGGGCGTCCATCACCGCGAGGTTCTGGGCCTCGCGGGTCGCTGCGGCGCGGTCCTTCAGCTCCCAGCTGGGGCCGGACAGCCACGCCGGCTCGCTGGCCACCAGCTCGGCCACCAGCTCCTGTAGGACGTCGAAGTCGGCGATCCGCACCTCGTAGCGCTGCTCGGCCTCCGCGCCCGACCGGCGCCGGCCGTTCCAGGTGTCGTGCACGAACAGGTCCCTGGACCGGATCCGCACCCCCGATCGCTCGAGGAGCTGCTCGACGGGGCCGACCTTCGCGTTCAGCGCCTCGGTGGCCTTCGTGCGGTCGGCTGCCCGCGCGCGGTACGTCAAGCTCAGCGTGGCGCGGTCGGCGCGGTGCTTCACCTCGCCGGTGCCGCGCGTCTTCACCTCGGCCATGGCAGCAGTGTCGCAGCTCGCCGGCGGCCGCAGCAGTGCGGCGACCGTACGCTGAGCCGGTGGATCCCGTACGCCGGGCCGCCGTCCTCGACTGGGCCGTACACGAGCTCGCCCGGCGGCACCGGGTCGTCGCCGGCGAGCCCGTCCAGCTGCGGGTGCGCCCGTGGTCCATGCCGTACCGCATCCCCACCGACGCGGGCCCAGCTGGCTGAAGGCGAACGCGACGGCGACCAGCTACGAGGCGCCGCTCGTGCAGGCGCGCACCCGTTCACCGTGCTGCTGGTGGCGAGCCGCGTCTACGCGAAGACCTTCGCGCTGGCGTCGGACGCACGCGAGCTCGCCCGGCTGCGCGACGCTTACCTCGAACCGTTGAGCGACCTGCTCCCCCGGGCCGAGGCACGCCCGCTGGCCGACGACGCCCTGCGCACCGGCCCGGTGATCCGCGCGTCGGCGTGGCTACGCGCGTACGGCGACACCACAGGCGCAACCACCGCCGACGGCGACCAGCACGCCACCGCCTGGTTGCGCACCCTGCTAGCCGCAGACGTCCGCATGTCGTGAGGTGTCTCGGGCGGCGGCAGTGGTCGGGGGCGGCATGGCGCCGCCGAGGCCAGGCGCGCAGGCGTCGGCCCTTGCGGGGTGAGCTGGTTGGGCGTGGGGGTGTGGGTCTTGCGGGGCCCAGCCGGTCGGGCGTGTAGGCGTGGGTTTGGTGAGGCGAGTCGGTTGTGCGTGGGGATGTGTGTCTTGCGGCCCGTAGTCGGTCGGGCGTGCGGGCGTGGGTCTGCGGGGCTAGCTGGTCAGGCGCGCAGGCGTAGGCCTTTCGGGGTGGCGTGGAAGCCGGCGGCGCGGAGGGCGTCGGCGAGTGGGGTGCCGCGGATCGACTCGCCGTCGGCGCGTTCGACCGAGAGCTTGCCCAGGTGGCCGTCGCGAACGGCGAGGGCGAGGGCGTCGACGGCCGGTTGCAGCACCTCGGGGTCGTCGGTCCAGGACAGCAGCGTGCGGCCGCCGCGCTCGACGTAGAGCACCAGCTGGCCGTCGAGCAGCACCACGAGGGCACCGGCCTTGCGACCCGGGCGGTGCGAGCCCACGTCGCCCGGTCGCTCCGGCCACGGCAATGCCGCGCCGTACGGGTTCGCCGGATCGGTCGCCGGCAACGTGACGGCCGCGCGCCGGTCGCCGGCCGTGCCCCGGGGCGCGCTCGATGGTGTGCCCGGCCGGGCCGCGTCGCCGGGTGCGCCCGGGGTGCCGTGCCAGGGCCCGTCGCCGGGCGGGCCTGGGGTGGTGTTCGGCCGGAGGTCGTCGCCGGGTGCGGTTGGCTCGGTGCCCAGCCCGTCGACCGCGCCCAGGGGTGCGCCTGGGCAGGGCGCGTCGCCGGGTGCGGCTGGTTCGGCGCCTAGTCGTAGGCGGTCGACGGCGCCTGGGGTGGCGAACTGGGCGGCGCCGAGGCCTTCCACGAAGTAGCCGCGGCGGCACTTGCCGGTCTCCTCGAACGCCTTCAGCACTCGGTAGACGGCGGCGAAGCCGCCGGGTACTCGCTCGGCCGCCACCGCGCCGCGGGTGACGATGCCGTGCCGGTCGAGCAGGGTCTCGGCCACCGCGTGCGCGCGGCGGGTGGCGTCCGGCTCCCGCTCTACGGTCAGCGACCAGCGGCCGCGTACGGTCGGCGGCCCGCTGCGGCTGGGCATGGCCGCGCGCGTCCGCCTGCTCGTGTACCTGCCGCGTGGCGTGGCCGAACGGCTGCGGTGGCTGCCGCGGCCGCCCAGCAACGAACGCAACGGCGCGAGCGTGTCGCCGGTGACGTGGCCGCTCCACACCAGGTCCCACAGCGACGCCGCCAGCTCGGTGTCATCCGTCCTCCCCACCCGGTCGGACAGCTGGCGGAAGAACAGCGCCCCGCCACCGTCCAGCACGTCGAGGATCGCCTGCTGCTGCTCGGTGAGGTCGTACTCCGCCGGCGGCGGCAGCAGCAACGGCGCCGAGTCGGTGAGCGCCAGGCACACCCAGCCGTCGTTGCCGGACAACGCGCCACAACCGGCCCACACCACCTCGCCGGCGGTGGTCAGCTCGTCGAGCATGGTGGGCGCGTAGTCGGCGACCCGGGCCGGCAGCAGCAACGACTCCAGCGCGGACGCGGGCACCGGTGCGCCCTGTAGCTGTTCGACCGCGCGCAACAGGCCGTCCAGCCCGCGCAGCGGCTTGCCGACGCCGGCGTGCTGCCAGGCCGGCAGGAACGTGGCGAGTGCCGCCTGCGGTACGGGTTCCGCCTCCTGCCGCAGCGCGGCAAGCGACCGGCGGCGCAGCCGGCGCAGTACGCCGACGTCGCACCACTCGGTGCCGGAGCCGCCGGGCCGGAACTCGCCCTCGGCCACCCGGCCCTCGACGCCCAGCCGGTGCAGGATCGTCGAGACCACGGCCACCCCGAGCCCGAAGTGCGCAGCGACCTCCGGGGCACGGAACGGCCCGTGCGTACGCGCGTACCTGGCGACCAGGTCGCCGAGCGGGTCGTCCGCGGGCTGCAGGAACGCCTCGGGTACGCCGGGTGGCAGCGCCGTGCCGAGCGCGTCGCGCAGCCGGCCGGCATCCTCGACCGCCGCCCACCGCTCGACGCCCGCGATCCGCACCCGGATCGCGCGCCTGGCGCCCTCCAGGTCGACCAGCCAGGCCGCCTGTACGCCGCGGGCCGCTGCCTCCTCCGTGGTGAGCGGGCCGAGTACGCGCAGCAGGTCGGCGGTGTCCTCGGCGTCGCGGGCGGCGCGCTCCGGCGTGAGCCTGGCCAGCTCGCGTTCGACCTCGGCGATCGAGCCGGGGTCGAGCAGCTCGCGCAGCTCCGCCTGGCCGAGCAGCTCGGCGAGCAGGGTGGAGTCGAGCGCGAGCGCCTGCGCCTTCCGCTCCGCCAGCGGCGCGTCGCCCTCGTAGACGAACGCCCCCACGTAGCCGAACACCAGCGACCGCGCGAACGGCGAAGGCTCGGGGGTCTCCACCTCCACCAGGCGGACGTTGCGGCGCTCCACGTCGCGCATCAGCTCGACCAGGCCTGGCACGTCGAAGACGTCCTGCAGGCACTCCCGCATGGTCTCGAGCACCACGGGGAACGACGCGTACTTGCTGGCCACCTGCAACAGCTGCGCCGAGCGCTGCCGCTGCTGCCACAGCGGCATCCGCTTGCCGGGCCGCTGCCGCGGCAGCAGCAGCGACCGCGCCGCGCACTCCCTGAAGCGCGCGGCGAACAGCGCCGACTTGCCGACCTCCTCGGTCAGCAGGGGTTCGAGCTCGTCCGGGTCGAAGAGCGCGACGCCGTCCGGTGGCCGCTCGTCGGTGTCCGGGATGCGCAGCACGATGCCGTCGTCGGAGTGCACCGCCTGGGCCTCCACGCCGTACTGCTCGCGCAGCCTGGACGTCATCACCAGCGCCCACGGCGCGTGCACCTGGGCGCCGAACGGCGAGTGCAGCGCGACCCGCCAGTCGCCGAGCTCGTCGCGGTAGCGCTCGACCACAAGCGTCTGGTCGTCCGGCAGGTGGCCGGTGGCCGCGCGCTGTTCGGCGAGGTACGTGGTCAGGTTGCTGCTCGCCCAGTCGTCCAGCCCCGCGGCGCGCAGCCGGACGGTGGCGGCCTGCTCGTCCAGGCCGGCGAGCTCGCGGGTGAACGCGCCGATCGCCTTGCCGAGCTCGGCGGGCCGGCCCACCGAGTCGCCCTTCCAGAACGGCAGCCGGCCGGCCTGGCCAGGCGCGGGCGAGACGAGCACCCGGTCGTGCGTGATCTCCTCGATCCGCCAAGACGTGGAGCCGAGGGTGAACACGTCACCCACCCGCGACTCGTAGACCATCTCCTCGTCCAGCTCGCCGACCCGCGAGTTGTCGCCGCCGACGAGGAACGCGCCGAACATCCCGCGGTCGGGGATGGTGCCGCCGCTGACCACCGCGACCCGCTGCGCGCCCGGCCGCGCGGTGAGGGTGCCGGCCACCCGATCCCAGACCAGCCGCGGGCGCAGCTCGGCGAACTCGTCGCTGGGGTAGCGGCCGGCGAGCATGTCGAGCACCGCGTCGTACGCCGACTGCGGCAGCGTCTCGAACGGGGCCGCGCGGCGTGCGAGGGTGAGCAGGTCGTCGGCTGGCCAGTCGTCGACGGCGACCGCGGCGATGATCTGTTGTGCCAGCACGTCCAGCGGGTTGCGCGGGTAGCGCATCCGCTCGATCAGGCCGGCGGTCATCCGCTCCGCGGTGACCGTGGTGGCGAGCAGGTCGCCGCGGTACTTCGGGAACAGCACGCCCTTGCTCACCGCGCCCACCTGGTGTCCGGCCCGGCCGACGCGCTGCAGCCCGCTGGCCACCGAAGGTGGCGCCTCCACCTGTACCACCAGGTCGACGGCGCCCATGTCGATGCCGAGCTCCAGGCTGCTCGTCGCCACCACCGCGGGTAGCTGGCCGGCCTTGAGCGCCTCCTCGGTGGCGGCCCGCTGCTCCTTCGATACCGAGCCGTGGTGTGCCCGTGCGATCTCCAGCGGTGCACCCCGGCTGGCGCCGGACTGCGCCATCACCTCCGCCGGCCCGGGGTCGTCGTCGAGCTCGCCGTCCTGCCGCTCGACCCAGGTCTCGTTCAGCCTCGCGCAGAGCCGTTCCGCCGCGCGGCGGGAGTTCGCGAACACGATCGTCGAGCGGTGGTCCTGCACCAGGTCGAGCACCCGCTCCTCGACGTGCGGCCAGATCGAGTTGCGCGGCTGCGGCTGTGCGGTCGCGCCGGCGACGTCGTCGGTGGTGGTGCCGAGCTCGCGCATGTCCTCGACCGGTACGACGACGCGCAGCTCCACCTGCTTGTCCGTGGGCGGCTGCACGACGGTCACCTGCCTGGTGGTGCCGCCGAGGAACCTGGCCACCTCGTCGACCGGACGTACCGTCGCGGAGAGCCCGATGCGCTGCGCAGGCTGCGGCAGCAGCGCGTCGAGCCGCTCGAGCGACAGTGCCAGGTGAGCGCCGCGCTTGGTGCCTGTGACCGCGTGCACCTCGTCCACGATCACCGTCTCGACGCCGCGCAGCGCCTCCCGTGCCTGGGAGGTGAGCAGCAGGAACAGCGACTCCGGCGTGGTGATGAGGATGTCCGGCGGCTTGTTCGCCAGCCGCCTGCGGTCCTCGGCCGGGGTGTCGCCCGACCTGATGCCGACGGTGACCTCGGGCACCTCGACGCCGAGCCTGGTGCCGGCGTGCTTGATGCCGGTCAGCGGGGAGCGCAGGTTGCGTTCCACGTCGACGGCGAGCGCCTTCAGCGGGGACACGTACAGCACCCGGCAACGGGCCTTCTTGTCGTCCGGCGGTGGCTGGCTGACCAGCTGGTCGACCGCCCAGAGGAACGCGGCCAGCGTCTTGCCCGACCCGGTGGGCGCCACCACCAGCGGGTGCTCGCCGGCGCTGGCCGCCTGCCAGGCGCCGCGCTGGGCGGCGGTGGGCGCGGCGAACGCCGCGGTGAACCACTCGCGGGTCACCGCCGTGAACGCGTCGAGCACACTGTCGGTCACCCGGCCATCCTCTCTCGTGCCACCGACAGCTGACGGTGCCATGGTGCACAGTGGAGGCATGGCGGCACAGGGCGCGGACGGCACGGTCAAGGTGGGCACCGCGTCGTGGACCGACAAGACGCTGCTCGCGTCCGGCTGGTACCCGAGCGACGCGACCACGCCGGAAGCCAGGCTGAAGTACTACGCGGAGCAGTTCCCGCTCGTCGAGGTCGACTCGACGTACTACTCGCCGCCGAACGAGAACGTCGCGCGGTCGTGGGTCGAGCGCACCCCGCCCGGCTTCACGTTCAACGTCAAGGCGTTCTCGCTGCTGACCCAGCACCCCACCAAGCCCCGCGCGCTGTACAAGGACCTGCGACCGGAGACCACGAAGAACGTCTACCTGAAGGACCTCGACGACGACGTCGTCGAGCAGGTGTGGGAACGCTTCCTCGGTGCGCTCCAGCCGCTGCACGAGGCCGGCAAGCTCGGCGCGCTGCTGTTCCAGTTCCCGCAGTGGTTCGTGATCGGCAAGCGCAACAGGGAGTACATCCTGCGCTGCCGCGAGCGTGCCGACCCGATGCCGATCTGCGTGGAGTTCCGCAACAAGACCTGGCTGAGCGAGGAGAACGAGCGCGAGACGCTCGACTTCCTGGAGAAGTACGCGCTGCCGTACGTATGCGTGGACATGCCGCAGGGACACACCAGCTCGGTGCGCCCGGTGGTCGCCGCGACCGCGGACCTCGCCGTCATCCGCTTCCACGGACACAGCGACAACTGGACCAGCCGCGACATCTACGAACGGTTCGGCTACCTGTACAGCGGGGACGAGGTGGCCGCCTGGGCGCCGCGGGTGCGCGAGCTTGCCGGGCAGGCCCGCGAGGTGCACTCGCTGTGGAACAACTGCTACTCGGACTATGCGCAGAGGAACGCCAGGCAGGTGATCGACGCCCTGACCGAGTACGACTAGGCAGCGCTTCCGACCATCACGCGCTGTCGAGACTTTCTCGATGCTCGTGCCGCATCTTTCAGCACTGTGCATTCTAGGCATCGGTAGGCGACCGATGCCCTCTGGGAGACCCGATGAGACGGCGAACGCTCTTGGTTGCATTCGTCTCTGCCGTGTTGTCGACGACGATGTTGGCATCACCTGCGTGGGCGAACGACGTGACGCTCAAGATCGACCGCGCTGCTACAGCGAAGGATCCTGATGCCAGGGCGCATTGGGACGACCTGACGGACACTCTTTGCGTCCGGGCCTTCACCGGGTTTGCCTCGGCGGAGTTCGTGCGCCCCAATGGGAACGTCGTCGATCTCAATGTCTGGGCTCGGGACGGGAGGAAGTGCACAGGGAACCTGTCGATCCGGGAGGACTACCGGACGACGCTGTACCTCCGTCACTACCGCAGCGACATCGGCTGGCGGGTGAAGAGCGTCGGTTTTTACACATGACCGTCCTTACTGGCCAGCGGCAGTGCCAGGCAACAGGCCGCCGTCGCTCAGTAGGGTGCGGGCTTGTTCCGCGTGCCCGCCGGACGCGATGACGTCGTAGTGGCTCGCGACGAGCGTCTTGACGCTGGAGAAGTCGCGCTTGCCGCGTGTGGCGGCGTGCCCGACGAAGCCGAAGATGGCGCCCCAGGCCGCGCCGAGGATCAGCCCGCCGAGGATCAGCCCCACCCATGCGGGGCCGCTGGTGAACAGCCCGACCAGTAGGCCGATGAACAGCCCGAACCAGGCTCCGCTTGCGGCGCCGGCGGCCGCGGCGCGGCCCTTGGTGAGCCGTCCGGTCACCCGCTCGACGAGGCGCAGGTCGGACCCGACGATGTCGACGTTCGCCACCGGGAAGTCGTGGTCGGAGAGGTAGTCGACCGCGCCCTGCGCGTTCTCGTACGAGTCGTAGCTGGCGACGGTGTTCCACGCCATGCTGATCGGGTCGAAACGTGGCGTATCAGTCATACTTCCAGTCTGCGCCGCGTGTGCGGCATTGGCCACTGGTGAGCGCCTAGCCGCCGGACTCCTGCTCGGTGCGGGCGTAGCGGCGCAGCGCCTCCGCCGACTGGCGGACGTGGCGGCGTACGTGGCGTTCCGCGGTCCTGGCGTTGTCGTTCCTGATGGCGGCGACGATCGCCTCGTGTTCGTCGAGTGCGCCGGGTAGGCGTCCAGGTGCCCGGGCGGAGTATCGGTTGGCCAGCCGCACCTGCGCGGTGAGGTTCTCCGCCATGGCGAGCAGCCGCAGGTTCCCCGAGCTCTCCCAGATGAGGTGGTGGAACTCCACGTCGGACTCGCCGTACGAACGGAGGTCGCCCTTCTCGACGAGCTTGCGTTGCTCGTCGAGCAGCTCCTGCAGGCGGTCGGCTACCTCGGCGCGGTTCGCGGCGACCGCCGCGCGCCGAGCGGCCATCCCGTCGACGGCCTCGCGCAGCTCGTAGATCTCCAGCAGGTCCTTGGTCTCCACCTCGGGTACGAAGTAGCCGCGGTGCGGCACGGAGACGAGGAAGCCTTCCCGTTCGAGGGTGGCCAGTGCCGCCTTGATGGGGGTGGGGCTGAGGTCGAGCTCCTCGGCCAGCGGCCGCACCGTCACTCGTGCACCGGGCGGCAGCGTACCGTCGACGACCGCGGCCCGTACGTGCTCGTACGCGGCCCGCAGGAACGTCGAACGCGGTACGGTCAACGGCGGCCCTCGTGGCTGTCGGGTTTCGGTCGGAGTTCGAGTATGTGGCATGCCGATTCTGCCGTGTGGTGCTTCATCGGCAAGTGTCCGTGCTGTTGGTAGATGCGCAGTTGGTCGGTGGCGTGCGGTGAGTCGAGGTCGCCGCTCGCGCCGCCGGGGATGACCCACAACGAGCGTGTCAGATCGCCGAGGTCGAGCACCTGGCGGTACACCGCGCAGTTGGCCACCGTGAACGGTTCGTCGCGCGGCCAGGAGTACGAGGCGTTCTGCACCGTCTCGTTGTCGCCGCCGAGCGGCGCGGTCACCCGGTCGCGATAGCGCTCGCGCACCGCCTGGAGGGTGTGCTTGCCGACCAGGCCGTGGTGGTCGCCCCACCGCCACCGCGTCGCGTCGTCGCCGGCGAGCGCGCAGGCGTCCTGCCAAGCCTGCGCGAGTGCCGTGGTGAGTACGGCGTCGTCGAGCTGGTCCACCGGTGCGCTGCCGGGTTCGAGCGGCCAGGTGAGCTGTGCGAACCAGCGGCGGGCCAGTACGGCGGCCGCCGGCAGCCGCCCGCCCAACAGGAAGGCGACGGTCGCAGGGCGCAGCCGTTCGCCGAGCAGCAGCCCGGCGAGCGCCCGCCGGAAGCACGCGTACACCAACCCGCCCCCGCCGTCGGCCGCCAGCCGGCCGCCGAACCCGGCCAGCATGGCCCTGGCCAGCTCTGCATCCCCCTCGTACGGGCCGCGCGCAGCGAGTGCAACGCCCCACCGCCGTGCGGCGACGGAGGTCACGTCGCCCTGGTAGCCGGCGAGGTCGGCGAGCGAGTGTTGCGTACGGCCGTGGAGCAGCTCGTGGATGCGCTCCACCCGGTACGAGTCGTTCACCGCGTGGCTGACGGTCAGCCGCGGCGACGGTTCGACGATCGTGTTGTTCGCGCTCGCGAGCACGCCTTCTGGCGGGTTCTCCTCCCGCGGCATCGCGCTGAACGGGTGCAGCCCGGACCACTGCGACTGCGGTTGCCAGCCCGGCATCGGCACCTGTTGCAGAGCAGGCCGCTCCCGCCGCGGGAGCGTGCCGCGCAGCAGGTATCCGATGTTGCCGGCGGTGTCGGCGGCCAGCAGGTTGTTCACCGGGTCGACCCAGCCGTCCTGTGCGTCGAGCAGCTCGGTGACCGTACGCGCGTCGAGCATCCGGCGTAGCACGCCGAACTGTCGGCAGGGTTCCGCGGTCGCCGTCCACCGCAGGCTCAGTGCCAGCCCGGTACGCGGGTCGCCGTGCACCACAGGGCCGTTCGGGGTGCGGTAGGACGTCACCTGCTCGGTGCCGCCGCCGCGTACCTCGATGGTGCTCACCGTCTGCTCGACGGGCTGCCAGCCTTCCGTCGTACGCACCTCGAGCCCGCCGGGGGCCTCGCGGAACTCCTCCACCAGCAGGTCCTGCGCGTCCGCCGACGCGTTGGTGATCGCCCAGCCGACGTGCTCGTTGTGGCCGAAGTGCGGGAAGCCGGGGATGCCGGGGAAGGTGCCGCCGGAGACGGTGAACTGTGGGCACCGCAGGTGCGCCTGCCAGTAGACGTTGGGGACGTCGAGCGCGCGATGCGAGTCGTTGCACAGGATCGGCGCGCCGGTGGTCGTCCGTGAGCCGGCCACCACCCAGGCGTTGGAGCCGGCCTCGACCTCGGCGAGGAAGCCGAGGGATTCGGCGGACGCCACGATGTCGGCGCGCGCGTCGTCCAGCAGTGCGCGCAGCTCGGGCGACTGCTCGCCGAGCCGGCCGCCGGCCGGCACCGTCACGCGCATGCCGGGCAGCGGTCCTGGCCCGAGCCAGTCGAACGCCTCCTGGCCCTCGGTGGCGAGCACCACGGCGCGGGCGAGCTTGTACTGCCACACGCCCATCAGCACGTGCCGGATCTTGAACGCGGCCACCGACTGCCACGGTTGCCAGGGCTCCCAACCGATGCCCGCGGCCTCGTACTCGGGTGGCAGACCTGCGCTCTCGACCTTGGCGTTGATCCCATCGGCGTACGCGGTGAAGCTGCTCAGCGTGCGCTCGTCCATCGCCGCGATGTCGGCGTGCGCGGCGGTCTCCAGGTCGAGCCTGCGGGCGAGCCGGTCCGCAGGCAGCCCCTCGCGGCCGGCCGCCTCCGCCCAGCGGCCGCACGCGCGGCGCCGGTCGTACTCCAGCTGCCAGAGCCGGTCCTCGGCCGCCGCGTAACCGAGGCCGAACCAGGCGTCGTGCTCGGTCGAGGCCGTGACCGTCGGGATGCTGTGCTCGTCCCGCGCGATCGAGACGACGTCGTTCGGGTTGGTCACATCGTGCCCTTCACGTCGGCGGTCTCCGCGTAGTGGCAGGCGGCCAGGTGGCCGGACGACAGCTCGCGCAACTCAGGACGCTCGGTCACGCAGCGCTCGGTGGCCAGCGGGCACCGCGTGCGGAACGCACAGCCACTCGGTCGTTGCAGCGGGCTGGGGACCTCGCCCTGCGGCCGGATCCTGCGGTCCCCGCCGAGCTCAGGGTCTGGCACGGGAATCGCCGAGAGCAGGATCTGCGTGTACGGGTGTCGCGGGTCGGCGAACAGCTCGGCCGTGGGTGCCTGCTCGACCAGGTGGCCCAGGTACATGACGGCCGTCTCGTCGCACAGGTAGCGCACCACGGCCAGGTCGTGGCTGATGAACAGGTAGGTGAGGCCAAGCTCACGCTGCAGCCGCCGCAGCAGGTTGATCACCTGCGCCTGCACGGACACGTCGAGCGCGGACACCGGCTCGTCGCACACCACGAAGCGCGGGCGCAGGGCGACCGCCCTGGCGATCGCGACCCGCTGCCGCTGACCGCCGGAGAGCTGCCGCGGGTACCGCTTCGCTGCCTCCGGCGGCAGGCCGACCAGGTCGAGCAGCGTGGCGACCTCGGCGGGCACGTCGCGTTCGCGGTGCAGGCCGTGGGCGCGGAACGGCTCGGCGACGAGCTGCCCGACGGTCATCCGGCTGTTGAGCGACGCGTACGGGTCCTGGAAGACGATCTGGACGTCCCTGCGCACCTTCCGCATCTCGGCACCGGCAAGCCCGCTGATCGGTTGCCCGTCGAACGTGACGCTGCCGGAGCTGGCGCGTTCCAGGTTCAGCAGCAGCCGGCCGAGCGTGCTCTTGCCGCAGCCGCTCTCGCCGACCAGGCCGACGGTCTTCCCCTCTGCGATCCGCAGCGACACCTGGTCGACGGCGACCAGGTCGCGCCTGCCCCGCCTGGTCCGTACGGAGTAGGCCTTCGTGACGTTGTCCGCCTCGACGAGGTCGGTGGGTGTGACGGTCATCCGGCATCCTCCTCGCCGTAGGGGTGCCAGCAGGCCACCCGGTGCGCGGCGCGTACCAGGTCGAGGCCGGGGCGGGTCGCGCACTGCGCCGAGCGGTACTCGCACCTGTCCTCGAACGGGCACCCGGCACCCGCTTCCCCTGGCGCGGGTACCCGGCCGGCGATGGTCGGGAGATCGTCCTGCGTCGGTGTGTCCGGCCGCGGGACGCTGCGCAGCAGTGCGCGGGTGTACGGATGCGTGGGGTGGGCGAAGAGGTCACGTACCGGTCCGGACTCGACTACGTGCCCCGCGTACATGACGCTGACCTCGTCGGCGATCTCCGCCACCACGCCCATGTCGTGGGTGATGAACAGCACGCCCGTGTCCTGTGCGCCGGTGAGCTCGCGCTGCAGGTCGAGGATCTGCGCCTGGATGGTGACGTCCAGCGCGGTGGTCGGTTCGTCCGCGATGAGCAACCGCGGCCGGCAGGCCAGGGCGATCGCGATGGTGATGCGCTGGCGCAGACCGCCGGAGAACTCGTGCGGCAGCTGGCGCGCACGCGACCTCGGGTCGGAGATGCCGACGGCGTCGAGCAGTTCGAGCACCCTGGCGTACCTGGCTGACCGGCTCATGCTGGTATGCAGCTCCAGCGGTTCGGCGATCTGCCGGCCGATCGGCTGCAGCGGGTTGAGCGCGAGCATCGGGTCCTGGAACACCATCGCCACGTCGCGCCCGCGCAGCTTCCTCAGCTGTCGCTCGGACGCGCCGACGACCGGTGAGCCGCAGACCTCCACCTGTCCCTGCACGACGTGGGCGTCGCGCGGGAGCAGGCCCATCACGGTCAGCGCGGTGAGGCTCTTGCCGCAGCCGCTCTCGCCGACGACGGCCATCACCTTGCCGGCGGTGAGCTGCAACGAGACCCGGGAGAGCGCGAGCCGGTCGCGTCGTTCGCCGAAGGTCACCGAGACGTCAGCCACGTCGAGCACGACGTCGTCACCGGACGCGGCCGCGGGCTCACCCATCGCCGTGCCCCATCAGCTCGTCGAGCTCGATCCGCGGCTGGCGGTGGTTCGCCGCATGCCAGGCGGCCAGCGCGTCGACCGTGCCGGTCCATGCGCCGCTGGCCCGGATCGCCGCGAGTAGCGAGTCGAGCGCCTGCGCGCGTGCGGCACGGCCGGACAGCCACGGGTGCATGGTGATGTTGAGCAGGGTGCCGAACCGGCACGCAGCAGTCAGCTCGGTGTGCCACGCGTCGATAAGTGCCGTCGGTGCGGTCGGTGGTCTGGTGTCACCCTTGCCGACGTACCGGTAGAACGGAGCATCGTCGGTGGCCCAGTCGACCGGCACCTCGACGAGGTCGCCGACCCAGTACGGGTGGTCGTATCCCATCAGCGAGCTGTCGTGGGTGATGCCGAGCTCGCGCAGGACCTCGAAGGCGGCCGCAGTCATGTCCCAGCTGGGCGATCGGTAACCGGTCGGCTGTGCGCCTGTGACGTTCCCGAGCGCGTCGATGCTGCGCACCATGGTCTCGCGGAACATGGCCGGTTCGATCTGCGTGGGTGGTTCGTGCAGGTATCCGTGCAGGGCGAGCTCGTGGCCGGCTGCGGCGATCTCCGCGACCACCTGCGGGTGCCGGGTGACGGTGTGCCCCGGCACGTAGAACGTGCCGGTCAGCTGGTGCGCGTCGAGCAGTGCGAGCAGGCGCGCGACACCGGCGCGGGGACCGAACCTGCGCTGTTCCAGCTCGGCCAGCCGCGGGCCCTCGTTCCTCGACCGCCACAGGTGCGGTGCCTCGGCGTCCACGTCGAACGTGAGCAGCACCGCCGCGGGGGCGGCGTCCGGCCAGAGGTATTGGGTCACCGGCGCTCCTCCGGCCGGCCGTGCTTGGCCGCGTTGAACGTACCGGCGGTGCGGCCGCCGTCCACGGTGATCGTCGAGCTGGTGATGAACGACGCCCGGTCGGAACAGAGGAACAGCACGGCTTCCGGCGCGTCCTGCGGTCCCGACGTGCGGCCCAGCGGGATCGAGGTGGTCATGGCATCGATGTGGCTCTCGTCCAGCTGGCTGACCTCGCTGCCTGGGGCGAAGCCGGGAGACACCGCGTTCACCCGGATCCCGTACGGCGCGAGCTCGAGCGCGCAGGCGCGGGTGAACATCGCCACGGCCGCCTTGCTCGTGGAGTACGGGCCGCCGCCCGGTTGGGTCGAATGAGCCGCCCCCGAGCTGAGGTTGACGATGCTGCCGGCCACGTCGTTGTCGATCATCTGGCGTGCGACGGCCTGGGTGAGCTGGAACGGGGCGAGCAGGTTCACGTCCAGGATGTGCTGGAAATGCTCGCGCGTCATGTCGAGCAGCCAGCCGCGCGGGTAGATGCCCGCGTTGTTGACGAGCGCGTCTGGGCTGCCCCACAGCTCGCCGCAGCGAGCGGTGAGCGCCTCGATGTCCGCCGGGCTGGTCAGGTCGGCCGGCTGCGTGTGGACCTGCGCGCCCTGCGCCGCCAGCCGGCTCGCGAGCTGTTCCAGTGGTTCTGCGCGTCCGTCGGTGAGCAGCAGCTCGGCGCCGCCGCGTGCGAACGCCGCGGAGATCCACTCGCCGAACACCCCGGTGGCACCGGTGATGACGACGCGCTGGCCCTCGTGGGTCTCGGTCACTTGGTCTCCTCTGCAGTCACATGCGCGCCGAGCGCTCGGACGGGTCCAGCTGGTCGCGGATGAAGTCGCCCAGCATGTTCACAGAAAGCACCAGCAGGAACAGGGCGAGGCCGGGAAACGTGGCGAGCCACCATGCCTGCGACACGTACTCCTGGCCGTCGGAGAGCATCGAACCCCAGCTCGGGTCCGGCGGCTGCACCCCGAGTCCGATGAACGACAGCGACGCCTCGTAGATCACCATCAGCCCGAGTTCCAGCGTCGCCACGACGATGATCGACGGCACGACCTCGGGCACGATGTGCCGCAGCACCACGCGCCACGGCGTCGAGCCGATCGCCACCGCAGAACGGACGAAGTCACGTCCGCGCGTCTCCAGCGTCTGCGCGAAGGCTACCCGCGCGTACCGCGGCCAACGTACGAGCACGAGCACCGCGACGACGTTGACCAGGCTCGGGCCGAGCACGACCACGGTGAGGATCGCGAGCAGGAAGAACGGGATCGACAAAACCATGTCGGCCGATCGCGCCGCCGACGCCGCGGAGGAACGCCGCCGCGATGCCGAGTGCGCTGCCGAGCACGCCGGCGCCGAGCACCGCGGCGAGCGAGATGGCCAGCGAGATCCTGGACCCGTAGACCACCCTGCTGAACACGTCGCGGCCGAGCTGGTCGGTGCCGAACACGTGGTACGTGCCTTCGTGTGTCGAACCGGGCGGCAGCAGCCGTGCCGGCAGGTCGGACTGCGTGGGGTCGGTGCCGGTGAACAGCCCTGGTGCGATGGCGAGCAACGCGAAGCCGCACAGCAGCGCGAGGAACAGCCAGATCTGGTACGACCGGCGGGCCCGGGCGAGCAGCCGACCGAGGTTGCCCTGCTGTGGTTCAGGTGGCAGCGACTCCAGCTGCTGCGGTGTCACCGTGCTGCTCATGCGCCGGCCTCGCTCGTCACCAGGCTGGCCCGCGGGTCGATCAGCCCGTAGAGCAGGTCGATCAGCAGGTTCACCACGATGTACACGATCGCGACGAACAGGACGATCGCCTGCACCACGGGGAAGTCGCGGGCCTCGATGGACTGGACGGTCAGCTGGCCGATGCCCGGCCAGGCGAAGATCGTCTCGGTGATGACCGCGCCGCCGAGCAGGCTGGCCAGCTCGAGACCCGCCAGCGTGACGATCGGTATCGACGCGTTGCGCAGCAGGTGCCGGCCGAGCAGCCGGCCGGTACCTACGCCCTTCGCGCGCGCCGTCCGAACGTAGTCCTGGTCGAGCTGTTCGAGGAAGCTCGACCTGGTGATCCGCGCCATCGTCGCCATGGACAGCGACGCCAGTGTGATCGCCGGCATGATGAGCGACTGCACCCCCTCGACACCGGTGGACGGCAGCAGCTGGAACCGCACGCTCAACAGCAGGATGAGCAGGATCCCCGTCCAGAACGCCGGCATGGACTGCCCGACGAGCACCATCGGCATCAGCAACCGTTCCGGTAGCCGGTTGCGGTACAGCGCACTGATCATGCCCGTCGGGATCCCGACGACCAGCGAGAGCAGCAGCGCGGCGATCGCGAGGTCGATGGTGAAGGGCAACCGTTCCATGATGAGGTCGAACGCCGGGCGATGCTGCACGTAGGAGTAGCCGAGGTCGCCCTGCACCAGACCGGCCAGGTAGCGGCCGAACTGGACCCAGATCGGTTCGTCCAGGCCGAGCTCGTGCCGCACCCTCGCTACGTCCTCTGCCGTGGCGTTGTCCGGCACCAGGAGCCTGCTCGGGTCGCCGGACAGCCGCAGGGTGACGAACACGATCACGGACACGCCGGCGATCGACAGCAGCGCCTGACCTGCTCGACCAGCGACGTAGCGCAGTGGCCCGGACGAGACGAACCGACCGACAGAGCGCACTGTCAACCGTTGAACTCGACGTCGGTCACGAAGAAGTTCTCCTGTGCGTCCGGCTTCCAGGAGATGTTCTTCGCGGTGCCGTAGATCGCGTAGTCCTGGTAGAGGCCGATACCGGGCACGTCGCGCTGCATGATGCCGAACGCCTTGCCGTACTCGGTTTCCCGCTTCGCGGTGTCGGTGGTGCTACGGGCTGCGTCGACCGCCTTGTCGAACTGCGGGTTGGAGTAGCTCGACCAGACCGTGTCGCTGCGGAACAGCGGGTAGATCACGCCATCGGCGTCGAGGCAGGAGCACGACCAGCGGCCGAACCTGAGGCTGCCCCAGTCGTGCTTCGGGCTCTGCACCTTCTTGAGGAACGTCGCCTGGTCGGAGTTGACCAGCTTGACCTTGAAGCCGACCTTCTGCAGGTCCGCCTGGATGGCCTGGGTGAGCTGCGGGTCGTAGGACGGCGACGTGGGGAAGACGAGGGTGCGCGATCCGCTGCCCGCCTCCTTGAGCAGTCGCTTGGCCTTCGCCGGGTCGTAGTCGTACCCGGAGACGTCCTTCGGGTAGCCGAACGCCAGCGGGGTTACCACGGACTTCACCTGCTTGGCATACCCGTGCTGCAGGTTCTTGATGATGGACGGGTAGTTGATGGCGTGGGCGACCGCCTGCCGCACCTTGACGTCCTTCGTGGGCGCGTCGCCGGCGGTGTTGAGCGCGAGGTAGGAGATCCGTTCCGTCGGTACGGAGAGCACGTTGGCCTGCCCGCCGCCCTTGAGGTCGACTGCGTCGTCCGGGGTCAGCTGGGTGACGATGTCGGCTCGTCCCGACTTGAGGTCGGCTACCCTGGTGGCGACGTTCGGCACCGCGCGGAAGGTGACCTTCTTGACGTCGGGTTCGTCCTTCCAGTACTTGGTGTTCGCCTTCATCTCGACGGTCGAGCCGCTGGTGGTCGAGGTGATCTGGAACGCGCCCGAGCCGACGGGCTCGGTGTTGAACTTCTCGTCGCCGACCTTCGTCACGTAGTCCTCGGGCACGACGCTGAGCGTCGTCAGGTACGAGAGCAGCGTCGGCGAAGGTTCGTGGGTCTCGACGGTCAGCTCGTCACCCTTCGCCGTCGCCTTGCTGATGGCGCTGAAGTTGGCGAACTGCGGGCTGTTGAGGGACTTCTTCAGGATCCGGTTGATGCTGAACGCGGCGTCGTCGGCGGTCAGCTCCTCACCGTTGCTGAACTCGATCCCGTCGTGGATCTTGAATGTCCAGGTGGTGGCGTCGACCCGCTTCCATGAGTCCGCGACCCACGGCACCACCTTCTGTGTCTTCGGGTCCCTGCGGAGCAGCTGGTCGAAGACGTTGCGGTAGACCGTGTAGCTGGCCGAGTCGTACTGCAGGCCGGGGTCGAGACTGGCCGGGTAGTTCGGGATGTCCACGGTCAGCGACTGCTTCGAGCCGTCGTCGCCCTCGTCACCGCTGTCGCTGCTCAGCGAGCAGCCGGTCAAGGCCAGGCCGGCCGCTGTCGCGACGGCCGCCCAGCGTAGGTAGGACCGACGGGTGACCGGGTTCGAGCGCGCCATAGGGGGCTCCTTCGTGCTGGTCGGGGCGCAAGCAGCGGCGATGCGCTTGGCAACAACGGTGGTGTTGGTGCTCGCCTGGTAGCGACCGGGAGGGTGGCCGGCCAGCCCGTGCAGCCCGCGGTGGTGGCGCGGTGGTCAGGCGTTGGGGCGTTCTGGACAGCGGTAGCTGGAGTCGGGGCTCGCCATTGAACGTCCCTCGGAGGGAACGAGATAAGGATTGGATCTAAACCCAATCTGTCAAGAGCTGGCCGGCCATCGCGACGCAGGAACCGGATCGCGTCTCGCACGTCCGAGGCTGGACGTTGCCGTTCCAGTGACCGAGGAGCCCCGTTGACCGAGACCGCGACCGGCCCACACGCCCGCTGATCGCCCGAACTTGCTGCAGATCCGCTCGGCCGAAGGTGCCCGAATACCGGTATCCATCACCGCGGACCCCACGCGCTCGTCTTCGCTGGTGCGGGTCAGCCGAGAGCGCATGGTGTCAGGGACATCACCAGTCAGGCCCGTACGAGCAGCAGCGGCCGGGTGACATCCCGGCCCGTCCCGACTCGCACGTCCGACAGATCGAGATACCCGCCTCGCCGGACGGTGCACGTCCTGACGAGGTGGGCAGGATCGACGTGCGCGTCCCCGTCGGTACCCGGTTGGACGTGCAGCTCGACCGGTCGGACCTCGAGCTGCGTGGACGGTTCGACCAGGGGTCGTCGGTCCGCAGCGAGGCGGGCAACGTCGTCGGTCGGGGAGTGTCGGGTCCGGTCAAGCTGACGGCCAACGGCGGTGACATGGACCTGATCGACGTGCGCGGCGACGTGAACGCGCTCGCCCGTGCCGGCACGATGACCGTGGACAATGTCGGTGGCAACGTGGTGCTGACGACCCAGTCCGGCCACCTCGACGTGAAGGGCATCCACGGCGGCGTGACGCTGAACAGCCCGGATGAGGGGCGCGTCACATACACCCAGCCGACGGATCCGCGAGTTCAGCGTGGCCTGCACGTGAACGCCCCGAACGTCACCGTCCGGCCGGCGGGTCAGCGTGCGGCCGGACGGTCAGGGGCGAAGCGACATGACAAGGACCCGCGGGCGGATCGGAGCCAGCAGCGGGACCCGCAGGGCGGGCGGTAGCGGTCAGCTGTCGAGGACGACTTCGGTGCCGGTGCAGTTGAGCAGGAACCGGTCGGGGAACGCCGCGCGGATCTGCATCATGGCGGCCATGCCCGTGCAGTGCATGGGGCAGAGCAGGTCGACGTCGAGGTTGCGTAGCTCCTCGATGGTCGCGTCGGTCTTGCTCTCCGGGGTGCCGGGGAAGCCGAGGTGGAAACCGCCGAAGACGGCGCGTACCCGGTCGACGCCGGTGATCTCTATCGCGTGCTTCACGGTGTTCACCACGCCGGCGTGGCTGCACCCGGTGAACACCACGATGCCGTCGCCGAGCCGTACGACGAGCGCCTGGTCGTCCGGTACGGAGTCGGGGCGCATCTCGCCGTCCACCAGCTGGATAAGTGCGTTCGGCGTGGTGATGCTCGATGGTGGCTGCTCGAACGCGACCTCGCGCGGTATCGGCCCCGTCGCCAGCGCGCCAGGACCGACCTCGAGCGGGCCGTCGTGGCTGACCTGCCGGCCCCCGTGTGCTTCGATCGCGCCACGGGTGAGGTCGTGGTTGTAGTACGGCGCCACCTGGCCGGACGCCAGCCGCAGGTAGCGCGGCAGCAGCGCGTCGTCGTGCATGGAGATCGGCAGTGCTGCCGTGCGCTGGTCGAGCAGGGCGAGCAGGCCGCCGTAGTGGTCGGGGTGGCCGTGGCTGATCACCAGGTGGTCGACGGCGTCCAGGTCGACGTCCATCGCCGCGGCGTTGTGCAGCAGCACCTGCCCAGACATGCCGGTGTCGAACAGCAGCTGGTACCGGTACCTGTCCCATTCCAGCAGTACGTGCAGCGCGATGCCGTTCTCGCCGAGCGGGTTGGTCTTCTTCGGGTCGAAGTGGTGCGCAAGCCCGGTGCGGGTGACCTGCGGCTCGTCCGCGAGCAGCATGTCGACGTAGTTCTCCACGACCGTCGTGACGACCATGCGGTCCACTGGCTGCATGCGGCCCTTCCTACAGCTCGTCGCGCACTACGGCGGCGCCCCGTGCCAGCGCCATCAGCTTGGTCTGCGCGATCAGCCTCGGCAGCACGCGCATGCCGCAGTTGGTGGTGAGGTACACCCGCTCAGGCGGCACGTGGTCGAGCACCTTGCGGATGCGCTCTCGACCTCCGTGGTGCGGACGTCGATGACGCCGGCGGCGACCTCCTTGTCCTCCGGCAGCGTGCGCAGCACGTCGACGTCGGCCATGTCACGCAGCGAGAAGCCGAGTACGAACTGGTCGACCGCCACGTCGTACAGCGGCTGCATGATCTGCTTCAGCTGCCCGCCCCACAGCGACTGGTTGCTGCTGCCGTACGCGGCGCCGAGGCAGCAGTGCCAGGCGAGCTTCGCGTCCACGCCGTCGAACGTGCGGTTCATCACGTCCACGACGTACCTCGCGTCGTCCTTGTCGCCGGACATGATCGGCAGCCACGCGCCGAGATCCTCCAGCTGGATGAACGTCGCGCCGGCCGCGACCAGCTCCTTCAGCTCTGCGTTGAAGACCGGCACCAGGTCCTCGGTGAGGTAGCGCTGGTTCGTGTAGTGACAGCCGGGCAGGTCGTAGTGCACGTGGAGCGCGAGGTTGATCGAGCCGCCGTAGTCGTCGAAGTACATCTGGCCGTCGGTGACGATGTCGAGCCCGGCGAGCTCCTGCTCCCGGATCACCGTGCCTGATGTCCTGGCCGTGCAGCTGGTGCTTGTACCACAGCGGCCGCGGGTACGACCCCACCATCGTGACGGGCAACAGGGTGTCGACGACCTTGCGCATGGCGGCTCCCTCGCCGGTTACAGCGACAAGGTCATCCTCGTATGACGGTACGACCAGCTGTCAAGATCACGGTGTCAGCAGTTGAGACGTGGCTCAGAAGTCCAGCCGCAGCGGCTCGCCGACCTCGTGCAGGTACTCGATCGCCTCCCGGTACGAGCCGACGATGCTCGCCTCGGCGTACGGCACGCCGATCTCGGCGCAGTACTGCCGGACGATCGGCACGGCCTTCGGCAGGTTCGCCCGCGGCATGCTGGGGAACAGGTGGTGCTCGATCTGGTAGTTCAGCCCGCCGAGGAACCAGTCGGTCAGCACGCCACCACGGACGTTGCGGGAGGTGAGCACCTGCCGCTGCAGGTGGTCCCACTCCTGGCCGGGCTCAGGCGCTGGCATGCCCTTGTGGTTGGGCGCGAACGCCATGCCGAGGTGCAGGCCGAAGAGCATGTGGTGCACGAGCGCGAACACGAGCGCCTGCAGCGGCGTCAGCACCAACAGCAGGAACCCGACGTAGCCGACGGTGTGCGCGACGAGCAGTGCGATCTCGATGATCCGTTGGTTCCGCGTCCGCTCGCGCAGGGCGACGATGCTGGACAGCTTCAGGTTGAAGCCCTCGAGCAGCAGCATGGGGAAGAACAGGTACGCCTGGTTGCGGGTCAGCCACTTGGTGACGCCGCTCTCCCGCCCGCGGGCGTGGTCCTTCGACCAGGCGAGCGCGCCGACCTGGACGTCCGGGTCGAGCTCGTGGTGGTTCGGGTTGGCGTGGTGTGCGCTGTGCTTCCTGTTCCACCAGCCGTAGCTCATGCCGAGTATCAGGTTGCCGTGGAGCAGGCCGACGAACTGGTTCACCTTGTGCTTGCTGGAGATCTGCTCGTGGCCGGCGTCGTGGCCGACGAACCCGGTGCGGCCGGTGAGGATCGCGGCGGGCACGGCGAGCAGCAGCGCCCACCAGGACGGTCCGATCGCCAGCATCGCCGCCGCGACCGCGCCGATCGAGATCAGGTTCATGGCGAGCATGCCGACGTAGTATCCGGGACGGCGGCGCAACAGGCCGCTCTCCTTGATCCGTCGCCGCAGCGGCGGGAACGTACTCGCCCTCGTGGGGCGCTCGACGGCAGGGGCTAGCGACATGGGCGGTTCCTTGAGGTGGCGGACGGAGCCGCCGGAGGTTCGTACGGCCCTGCATTAAGCCTCTCCCCTGGCCGCGCGGTCCGCAGGAGGCACAGCGCCCGAAACACTAGGGGGCCTAAACCCCTTGTGCACGACGTTGTCGGCGTGTTAAGAGGGCGGTGCCGACTGCTGCGCTGCGGCGGTGGACGATGGGTGCGACCGCCGTCCAACCAGCCACGCTGCGGGAGCGACCTTGGCCAGGGAACCGATGCTGCACGACCTGACCACCTGCCTGCGCGCGCCGACCGCCGTGCTGAGCGCGGCCGACGGACAGGTGCGTGCGACCGGGGCGCAGGGCGTGTTCCACGCGGACGTCCGGGCGCTCGCCCAGGCCACGCTGACCGTCGACGGCGCCGAGCCGGTGCCGCTGACGGCGACCTACGAGGGGCCGGGTGAGGTGCTGTTCGTCGCCGTAGCGCAGTCCGGGCTGCGGGTGCACCGCCGGCGGCTGGCGACGGCCGACGGCGTGGTCGAGGAGATCGAGCTACCGTCCCGCGCTGCCGAGGTACGTACCGTCGCGGTGCGCGTGGCGGTGGCCAGCGACCTGGCGGAGATGCACGTCGTGCGCCGCGCTGTCCCCACCGCGCCGGTGCCACCCGAGCTGGCCGACGGTGCGCTGGTCTGGTCCGGGCCGGACGGGCTGCGGGTGTCGCTGACCGGCCCCGACGCCCGGCTGGAGGTGGACGGTACGGGCGCCGCGTTGACCTGGGCCGTCCAGCTGCCGGCGCGCGGCACGGCCACCGTGGGCTGGCGGCTGGTGGTCACCGATCCCGGCCGGGTGGTCGGGCCAGCCGGTGACCGGCCCTGGCCGCTGCCGCGGGTGGTGGCGGACGACCGGCGGCTGCCGGCGCTCGTCGAGCGGTCGCTGGCCGACCTGGACACGCTGCGCCTGGCCACCGCACGCCGCCCGGACGCGCAGTTCCTCGCCGCAGGCGCGCCGTGGTACTTCACCCTGTTCGGCCGCGACAGCCTGTGGGCCGCACGGATGCTGCTGCCGCTCGGCACCGACCTGGCGGCCGGCACCCTTCACACGCTGGCCGACCTGCAGGGCACGAGGCACGACCAGTCGACCGGTGAGGCGCCCGGCAAGATCCCGCACGAGCTGCGGCGCGGCACGTCCACCGTGGACGACGCCGACGGGATCGTGCTGCCGCCGGTGTACTACGGCACCGTCGACGCCACCTGCCTGTGGATCCTGCTGCTGCACGACGCGTGGCGGTGGGGGTTCGCGGATGCGACCGTGCGGGAGCTGCTCCCGGCGCTGGAGGCGGCGGTCGGCTGGCTGCTCGACCACGCCGACCCGGACGGCGACGGCTTCCTCGAGTACGTGGACGAGTCCGGCCGCGGGCTGGCGAACCAGGGCTGGAAGGACTCCGCGGACGCCGTGCGGTTCCGTGACGGCCGGCTGGCCGAGGGGCCGATCGCGCTGTGCGAGGTGCAGGGCTACGCGCACGAGGCCGCACTCGCCGCCGCGGCGCTGCTGGACGCGTTCGACCGCCAGGGCGCGCAGCGGCTGACCACGTACGCGGCCGAGCTGGCCGCCGCGTTCCGCCGGCAGTTCTGGGTGGCGGACGCGGCCGGCAGCTACCCGGCGCTCGCGCTCGACCGCACCAAACGGCCGGTCGACGCGGTCACGAGCAACATCGGCCACCTGCTCGGCACCGGCCTGCTGACCGGAGCCGAGGCGCGGCTGGTGGCGCAGCGGCTGCGCGGCGCGGACATGCGGTCCGGCTACGGGCTGCGCACCATTTCGGCGGCGGACGGCGGCTACGACCCGCTGTCGTACCACTGTGGTTCTGTGTGGCCGCACGACACGGCGATCGTCGCGCTCGGCCTGATGCGCGAGGGGCTGCACGCCGACGCGGTGGCGCTGGCCGCCGCCCTGCTCGAGTCTGCGCCCACGTTCGCGTACCGGCTGCCCGAGCTGTACGCGGGCGACGGCCGGGCGGAGGTGAGCCGACCGGTGCCGTACCCGACCGCGTGCTTCCCGCAGGCGTGGGCGGCGGCGTCGGCCGTGAGTGCGGTGCAGGTGCTGCTCGGCCTGGCGCCGGACGTGCCGTCCGGCGAGCTGACGACGCTGACCGGAGGAGCCCCGCCGGTCGGTGCGCTGCGCGTCGACGGCCTGCGGGTGGACGGTCAGCCGCTGACCGTCGCGCTCGACCGCGAGGGCGACCCGGTCGAGGTCGCGGTGGCGTCGACGCGGCTGCGGCACCGCAGGCGCGACGCGATCCTGGCGGACTGAGTACTCGATCTTGCGGACGCGGCGGGTCCCGATGCGAGAGCATAGGGGCAGCGATGGTGGTGACCGGAGCCGCTCGCGCGGCGCCGTAGCCGAACGCGGGGGCTGGCGGTCCCGTCTGGGCGCGGTGGCCGGGTCGACGGTTCCGGGTAGGTCGTCAGGCCGCCCGGCGGCCTGACCCGGCGCGACTCGGGGGAGTGACGTGCTGCGCGACAACGAGTTGAATGCTGCCCAGCTGGCGGCGATGCAGTCGCTGGACGAAGCGCGGAGAGCCGAGGAGATCAGCGCGGAGGACGCGGAGGTCATCGAGGCCGTGATCCGGCGCGGCCACGTGCACGGGGCACGGAAACGGTTGACCAAGGCCAGACGCAGGCACGCCTCGGCGGCAGCCGAGCAGCCGGCGTGCCGCGAAGGCGGCTAGCCGTCACAGCGCAGGCACGGTGACCGTGTTCGCCGCCCGCCTGCGTGCCTTCACGTACTCCCTGGCCGACATGGCCAGGGCGCAGATGGACGACACCAGGCACACCAGTGACCACACGCCGGGCACGCCGGTGTTGAGGACCGAGTTGACGTCCTCGGCGCTCGCGAGCGATGCGTCGGGCTGCAGGCCGGAGACTTCGAGCACGATGGCCGGCACGGCAGTGGCGATCGCGACCAACGGCATCGGCGCCGCCGGCCACCATGCCGTGCCGGCGAGCACCGCACTGAGTATCGCGAGCGCGACGAGCACGGCGACGGTTGCCGCCGCGACGTAGCCCAGGGTGCCGAGCGAGAAGAACCAGTAGTCGCGCACGACCACCTGGTCGGCGAGCACCGCCCGGCGACCCGCCCACGGGATCGTGAGCATCACGACCGCCGCGACGGCGACGCCGGTCGAGTAGCAGACCGTCGGACGGTTCGGCCAGGTGAACCTGCTGACCGCGAGCGCCAGCGCGAAGACGGCGACACCGGCGAGGATTGGGCCCGCCTGCAGCCCGAGCGCCAGGTCCGCGCCGCCGTCGTCGGCCTTCGCGTCCTCGAGCGCGGCGATGTTGGCCTGTCGGATCGCGCCCATGGTGAGGACCAGTCCGATGGTGGGCACGAGCGCACTGACGAGGCCGTTGACGCCGAGGACGAGCCTGGCAGTGCCCCTGGCGGCGATGGTGCCGACGGCGAGCACCACGAGCAACGCCACGCCGAACAGGTAGAGCACCGAGCCGGCGCCGAGGTCGAGCACGTCGAGGTCGGACGTGCCGACGCCGGTGGAGGCGAAATCGGTGGCCCGTGACCATGGCGAGCCGAAACTCGCCAGCAGGATCACGAGACCGAGCCCGCCGAAGATGATCCCGCCGACCGGATGCCGCTTCTCCACCACGGTGCCAATGCTGGCGGCGGCCGTCATAGGTCGGCCATAGGTGATGCAGTGGGTCGCGGGCCTCAGAACCCGTAGAGGCGGCGGGGGTTGTCGGCGAGCACCTGGTGTAGTTCCTCGGCGGACCTGACCCAGCCGGTCAGCCGTCGTATTGCGGCGGTGTCGTCCTCGTTCCTGAACGGCCGCGGGATCAGCCGGTTCTCCGGGCTGCGGCCGTCGGCGTCGGTGTGCGGCCAGTCGGTGCCCCACAGCACGCGCGCCGGGTCGGCGTCGAGGAACGCACGTGCCAACGGCGCGGCGTCCGCGTGGTCGGGCGCCGTCGACATCCGGTGCGGAGCGGACAGCTTGACGTACGCGCGGCCGGACGCGACCAGGTCGAGCACGGTGTCGAGCCCCTGCTGTGCCACACCCTTCTCGGCGCGTGCCATGGCGAAGTGGTCGAACACGACGGGGACCGGGAGTGTCGCGAGCTCGTCGGCGAGAGCCACCAGCTCGGCGAGCTGCGCGTAGAGCTGGACGTGCCAGCCGTACGGTTCCACGGCGACGGCCGTCCGCCGCAGCCGGTCGACGAACGCGCGGTGCTCGGCCAGCCCGTAGCTGGCGACGTTGACCCTGGTGCCGCGCACGCCGGCGGCGTGCAGCTGTGCGAGCTCGCTCGCGGAGGCGTCGGGGTCCACCACGGCGACGCCACGCGCCCGATGGCCCAGCTGGTGCAACGCGTCGACGAGGCAGGAGTTGTCGACGCCGTACGGGCTGGGCTGGATGAGCACCACGCGGTCGATGCCGAGCCCGCGGTGCAACTGGTTCAGCTGCTCGATGGACGCCTCGTGCGGTGTGTACGGGCGGTCGTCCGACAGCGGGAACCTGGCGTACGGGCCGAACACGTGCGTGTGGCAGTCACAGGAACCGGCCGGCAACGGTGTCATGCGTGTCTCCCGTCCACGATGACTTGCAGTGCCGCGAGGTCGGCCGCCGCGACGTCGACACCCTCGGCGAGCTGTCTGTGGTACGCGGCGAGCTCGCTCTCGCCGGGCAGCCGCACCGGCTGGCCGGGGTCGATCGGCGTCGTCGCGTGCAGCGTCTCGGAAAACTCCCGCATCCGGGCGCTGAACGCGTCGGCGGCACCCAGCCTCGACGTGTCGACCACCAGGAACACGTGGCCGAGGTCCTGCGGCCGTTCCGGGTTCAGGTTCCACGAGCTCACGCCGGTCAGGAAGCTGGCACCGGCGAGCACACCGGCGAGCAGGTCGACCATGAGCGCGAGTCCGTACCCCTGGTGGCCGCCGAACGGAAGCAGCAGACCGTCGAGCGCGGCGGACGGGTCGGTGGTCGTGCGGCCGGACGCATCGGTCGCCCAGCCTGGCGGTATCGGCTCACCGGCCTTCGCGGCAGTGCGGATCTTCGCGCGTGCGACGGCGCTCATCGCGATGTCGAGCAGCACGGGGTCGCCGGCCGGGTTCGGCACACCGATCCCCAGTGGGTTGTTGCCGAGCTTCGCCTCCCGGCCGCCCCACGGTGCGATCGTCGTGGTGGCGTTGCTCGCGATCACCGCGGCGAAACCCTGCCGGCAGGCGTCGGACAGGTACGGCATCACCGGGCCGAAGTGGTTGCTGTCCCGCGCGAACACTGCCGCGACGCCGGTGTCCCGCGCGGCCGAGAGAGCCACCTCGAGCGCGTACGACCCGACCGCGGGTCCAAGGCCGCCGGCTCCGTCCACGGTGGCGAGCGCGGGCGCGACCCGCTCCACGGTGATGTCGGCCTGCGGGTCGATGCCGCCGACGCGTACCCGTTCGAGGTACTGCGGCACACGCTGCACGCCGTGGGTGTGGATGCCGAACAGGTCGGCGAGCACGAGCACATGCGCAGTCCGCACTGCGTGGTTGTGGTCCACCCCGCCTGCCTGCAGTGCCTCCGTCGCCAGCTGCTCCAGATCGTCGACCGAGACCATTCAGCGCACCTCGACGGGGTCTCGAACCACCGCCTCGCCAGGTACGAGAACACCGCGGTCACCACGGCGAGCGCGGCCAGGTAGATGCCGAGGCCGTCCGGGCCGCCGGTGCTGTCGTTCAGCCACACACCGACGATCGGTCCGGTACCCCCGAACACCGCCTGCACCACGTTGTACGCCAACGCTCCCGCGGTCACGCGGATGGCGCCGGGGAAGAGCTGGCTGACCGCGAGCAGCACCGGCAGTGCGAGCAGCCCCTTGCACGCGCCGATCGCCATGCCGCCGACGAACCCGCCGACCAGCCCCTGCGCAGCGACCGCCAAGCCGGGTACGGCGAGCACCGCGACGACGACGCCCGCGATGGTCATCGTCTTGCGCAGCCCGATCCGGTCGCACAGCACGCCGGTGGCGAGGGCCGCGGCGATGACGAACACGTTGCTGACGATCGTCACGTTGAACGCCTCGGTGTTGCCCAGGTGACCCACGCTGATGAGGAACGTCGTGAGGTACGACGTGATGGTCGTGCTGATGAGCGCGTAGCTCGCAGCGCAGACGATGAACACGACGACCCGTGGCCAGTGCCACCGCAGTGTCTCGACGAGCGGCGACTTCTTGTGCTTCGCGGCGCGGCGCGCGGCGGCGATCTGCTCGAACTCGGGTGTCTCCTCCACCCGGCGGCGCAGGTAGAACCCGAACACCGCGAGCGGCACGGCCAACAGGAAGAGGAAGCGCCAGCCGTACGCGGTGTACGCGTCCTCGCCGAGCACGAACGAGTACAGGCGCGCCATCACCGAGCCCGACATGATGCCGACGAACGTGGACGCGACCAGCATTCCGACGTTGCGCGCCTTGTGGCTGGCCGGGCTGTGCTCGAACACGAAGCTGATCGCGCTGGCGTACTCGCCGCCCGCGCCCATCGACTGCGCCAGCCGGCCGACGAGCAAGAGTATCGGCGCGAGCAGGCCGGCCTGCGCGTACGTCGGCAACACTCCCATCGACGCAGTGCCCGCACACGTCAGGATGATGGTGAACGATAGAGCCCTGCGGCGGCCGAGCTTGTCCGCCATCCAACCGAAGACGACGCCGCCGAACGGGCGCGAGAGGTAGCCGAGCGCGAAGACCGCGTACGTGTTCAGCAGCGCGACGACGGGGTCGCCCTCGGGGAAGAACGTCGTGGCGATGATCGTGGCGACCACGCCGTAGACGCCCCAGTCGTACCACTCGGCGAAGTTGCCGGCCGACGCGGCGACGATGATCCGTCGCCTGCTGCGTCCGGTGAACGTGAACTCAGTGGCCGTCGTCATGACGACACCTCCGGTGTGTTCCGTAGTGCGGCGACGAATGCGTCTGCCGCGGCGGTTGCGCCGCCGGTCACCGTCCCGTCGCCGGCGACCTGCACGGCGCCGGACGCGAGTGCGGCTTCGACGGCGGCGGTGACCCGACGGGCGTCGTCGGGATGTCCGAGATGGTCGAGCAGCATGCCAGCGGCCAGTACCTGGCCGATCGGGTTCGCGAGGTCGCGGCCGGCCACGCCGGGTGCGCTGCCGTGGATCGGCTCGAAGTAGGCGTGCTCGTCGCCGATGTTGCCCGACGGGCAGAACGCGATGCCGCCGATCGTCGCGCCGCCGAGGTCGCTCAGGATGTCGCCGAGGAAGTTCTCCATCACGAGCACGTCGAAGTCGCCCGGCCGCAGCACCAGCGCCTGTGCCGCCGCATCGGCGTAGAGCACCTCGGTCTCGACGTCCGGGTACTCCTGCGCCACCTCGTGGAAGATGTCCCTGAACAGCGCGTAGGTGCGCAGTACGTTGCTCTTGTCCACGCAGGTGACCCGCCGCGTGCCGTCGGACGGCGCGCTGTTGCGGCGGTGGGCGAGCTCGAAGGCGCGGCGGCACACCCGCAGCGTCGCTTCCCTGGTGGTGATCGACGTGTCCGCCATCGCCCAGGCATTGCCCACACCCTTGCCGCGGGACGCGTAGAGACCCTCGGTGTTCTCCCTGACGATCACGTAGTCGATCTCGCCGGCGCGCAGGCCGAGGCTGGAGGTGGTGCCGGCGAGCAGGCGGACCGGCCGCACGTTCGCGTACGCGTCGAGGCCGGTGCGGAGGATGCCGCCGAGCAGCCCGGCTTCCGTGCCGTCCGGCCGGCGTACCTGCGGTAGCCCGACCGGCCCCTTCAGCGTGCCGGCGACGTCCGACCTGATCAGCTCGAGCGCCTCGGCGGAACAGGCGGTACCCGTGCGGCGGTAGGTGTCCGCGCCGGCGTCCACCTCGACCGTCTCGAACCGGTAGTCGCGGCCTGCGGCGACCGCGTCGAGCACCTGGAGTGCTGCGTCCACCAGCTCGGGGCCGATGCCGTCACCACGGATGACGGCGATCCGATGGGTACGCACTCGGCAAGCTCCCTTGCTTGTCAACGTCGTCTGGAGTCCCCGGGGAGGCGTGGTGCCGGCAGCCGTAACGGGCGGTGGTGCAGATCCGGGCCTGATCTCGGTCGCCGAGGCGGCAGAACAGCTTGGCGTCAAGCCGAGCACCGTGTACGCGTACGTCAGCCGCGGCCTGCTGCGCAGCAAGCGGCTGGCTGGGGACCGCAGGAGCTGGCTGTCCCGCGCCGAGGTCGACGCGATGGCCGTGCGCAGTGGCGCGAGGGCAGAACCGCTCGAGCCGACCACGCCAGGCGAGACGACGAGGGTCGCGAGCATCGTCGAGGACCGGCTCTACTACCGCGAGCACGAGGCGGCGGAGCTGGCAGCCACGCACTCGTTCGAGGCGGTGGCCGAGCTGCTGTGGGAGTCGGGCATCGAGCCGGACGTGCCGTGGGCGCTCAACGAGCAGGCCAAGGCGACGGTCGAGGCCGTCCGTGCCGCAGTGCCCGAGTCGAGCCTGCCGCTCGACCGGCTCAAGGTGACCACGGCAATGCTCGGTGCGGCGGACTCGTTCAGGTACGACCTCTCCGCGCCTTCGGTACGCTCGGTGGGGCGGTCACTGGTGCCTGCGCTCGTCGAGTCGCTGCCCGAACTCTCGTCCCAACCGCTGTCGGGCGCGGTCGCCGCGCGGCTGTGGTCGCGGCTGTCCGCACGGCCGGCCCGCGAGCGCGACATCGCCCTGTTGTCCGCGGCGCTCGTCATGCTCGGCGACCATGCGGTGGCGCCGTCCACCCGCGCCGTCCGGGCCGCCGCGTCGATGGCGGCCGACCCGTACTCCGTGGTGCTCGCCGGGATGAGCGTGGCGAGCGGCCTGCTGCTCGACGGCGGCTCGTCGCTCGCGGTGCAGGCGTGGCTCGGCGACATCGACTCGCCCGCCTCGGTACGCAGGGTCATCGGCGAGCGGCTGCTCCGTGGCGACCGGATCTCCGGGTTCGGCCAGCCGCGGTACGAACGCACCGACGGCCGGGCGACCCTGCTGCTCGACATGCTGGCCGAGGACCCACCGGATGACGACCGGCTGCAGATCGTGCAGGCCGTCACCCGGTTGGTCGAGGAACGGCGGCAGCTGCCACCGAACGTCGAGTTCGCCCTCGGCGCGTTGTGCTTCGTGCACGACATGCCGTACGGCAGCGGTGAGGCGGTCTTCGTCGTCGCCCGGTCGGTCGGCTGGTTGGCGCACGCGATCGAGATCTACGAGTCCGGCCGCCACGGTTGACCGGGCGTCAGCCGCAGTGCTCCGCGGGGCTGTCGTACCTCTCCCCGCCGGTGGCGCCGCCCCAACGGACACACCCGGGTGCGACCTTGCGCACGGGTCCGGCGTAGTAGCCGAAGCCACCGGAGTCGGTGGCCCGTGAACCACCGGCAGGCTCCAGGTACGCCGCCGTCGGCGTCGACGTGCCGACGGCGGCGAACTTCAGCGTCACCGTGCAGTTGCCAGCTCGGCGACGCCCTTCGCGCCGAGCGCCACCGAGTCGATGACGTGGTAACCGCTGCCGCACACCTCCCTGGTGTCATAGCTGTTGGCGCAGTTCTTCGACGTCACGTCGGCATCCGGGTAGCCGAACGTCCGGCCGTCGAACGCGGCCCTGCGCAGGTTGCCCGGGTAGCCGCTGCTGCCCTCGCGCACCTCGTAGTGCAGGTGCGGCGAGATGCCGCTGCCCGGCCGGCTGGTGTTGCCGACCTGGCCGATCGCCTGACCCCGCAGCACCCCGCTCGCCGGCCTTCACGGCGATGGCGTTCAGGTGGGCGTAGTAGGTGAAGTAGCCGCCGGAGTGCTCGACCTTCACCAGGTTGCCGTAGTCGTTCGCGCTGCCCTGGTGCGCGGCGGTACGTACGACGCCGGACGCCCCGGCCACCACGGTGTCGCCGCGGTCCGCCGTCGCCGACGAGCCGCGGTTGAAGTCGACTTCCTTGCCGGTGTGTGCGCTGCTTGCGCTCGAGTTGCCGTGCCAGGTCTGTCCGCACGGGAACGGTAGTTGGAAGCTCAGCGCCGCCTGGGCCGGCGACGCCCCGAACAGTACGGCCGCGCCGGACAGCGCGGCCGCGCTCGCGATGGCGAGCAGGATCTTCGTGAACATGGTAGGCACCTCTCGGGCGCCGGTCCCCTGCCGGCGTCCCGATGTCGGGGAGGTTAGCCAGGCACTCCTACCACGGCCAGTGTTGAACGGTAAGCACGACGTAGCGCAGTGAGCGCTGCGTCACGATTCGTCCGTGGTCTCCTGACTGTTCGCGAGCTCCGTGAGCCGCGCGGCGGCGTCGGCCGGGTCGGCGCCCCGCCCGACGGCGACGCCGAGGAGGAACGTGGTCAGCGGAGCTGCCGGCCGTGCCACCTGGTGCGCCGCGTCGCGCGCGAGGTCCAGGATCCGGTCCACGTCCGCCTTCTCCAACGCGACGTCGAGACCGAGCTCGGCACTGCACAGGCGGGACCATTCGGTGAGCGTCATACCGCAGAACCTACTCGGCGGCGAACCTGGTCGGGTCGAAGAGGGCGATGTCGTGCCGGGTGCCGCCCTCGATGGCCAGGTCGGCGAGCACCTCGCCGACGAGCGGGACGAACTTGAAGCCGTGCCCGGAGAACCCGCAGGCGACGACCACGTTCGGCCGGCCGGGGTGGTGCCCGATGACGAAGTGGTGATCGGGCGTCATCGTGTACAGGCAGGTCTTCGCCGTGACGTGCCTGCCGCCGAGCGCGGAGATCCGCGGCCGCAGGAACGCGCGGATCTCGTCGGCCTCCGCCTGGCTCACCGTGCGGTCCACGTCGTCCGGCGTGCACGTGTGCGGCCGGCGGTAGTACGCGACCTTCACCGTCGACTCGCCGTCGTGGGCGGGGAAGCCGTAGACGAGCTCGTCGTCGGTCTCGCCCCACAGGTAGATCGGGTGCCGGTCGGGCCGGAACTGCTCGGCGCCGCCGATCGGGTCGAACCAGTGCATCACCTGGCGTTCGACGACCATCGGCAGCTGCAGCTCGGCGAGCAGCTGCGGCGACCACGCGCCGCCGCAGAAGACCAGCCGGCCGGCGGTGTAGCGACCGGACGTTGTGGTGACCTCCACCGAGCTGTCCGTCGCCGTCCAGCCGGTCACCTGCTCCTCGTAGTGCAGGTCGGCGCCGGCAGCGGCGGCCAGCTCGCTGTGCGCGAGCACCGACTCCTCCGGGCGGACGAACCCGGTGCCAGGCTCGTACAGCCCGACCTCGTGCTCGCGCGGGGTGAGGGTGGGGAACCTGTCGTGCACCTCGGTGTGGTCGAGGATCTCGTACGGCAGGCCCCACTGCCGTGCGCTGGTCTGCGCGCCGGTGACCAGGCCGGCGTCCGGGCCGGAGACCATCACTCCGCCGGTGACGGTGAGCAGCTCGCGGTCCGTGTCGCGGCCGGCGCGCTCCCACAGCTCGTACGCGCGCAGCACGAGCGGCACGTACGCCGGGTGCTCGTGGTACGCCTGCCGGATCACGCGCGAGCGGCCGTGGCTGGAGCCCTGGTCGTGGCCCGCGGTGAACCGCTCGATGCCGAGCACGCGCTGCCCGCGGCTGGCGAGCTGGTAGGCGGCGGCGCTGCCCATTCCCCCTACCCCGACGACGATGACGTCGTACGTGGTCATCCCTTCACCTCTTCGACCCGAGCGCCCTTCGCGGCCTCGTGCAGCGCGACCCGCCGCGTCTCCGGCGCAAGCGGGATGGAGATGGCGGCACCGAGCCCGACAACCGCGGCGAGGATCAGCATCGTCGGCCCGATGCCGAGGCCCTCGAGCACCGACGGCAGCACGAACGTGCTGATCGCCGCGCCGATCCGGCTGACGCCGGCGGCCAGGCCGACACCGGAAGCCCGTACCTCCGTCGGGAAGATCTCCGACGGGTAGACGCTCTCCAGGTCAGCGGCGGCGGAGATGACGAACGCCACCACGAGGAACGTCGGGATCAGGATGACCAGCGGCAGGTCGGGTTTCAGGCCGAGCATCAGCAGTGCGACCCCGACGATGACGAACGACCAGATCACCATCGAGCGGCGGCTGATCGCGTCCATTACGAGCCAGCCGACGGCCGCGCCGAACAGCAGGAAGGCGTTGAACAGCACCTCGCTGAGCATGCCCTCGCCGAGGCCGAACGCGTCGATGATGCTCGGCAGGAACGTACCGATGCCGAAGTACGGGAACACCTGGCAGAACCAGAACATGCCGGCGAAGACCGTCCGGCCGAGATATCGGCGGGTGAACAGCTCTCGGTACCTGACCTTGCCGGCCGCCTCGTCGACCTCTTCGAGCTCGTACTCGGGACCGAAGTACTTGTGCACAATCGCGCGCGCCTCGTCGTGCCTGCCCCTGCTGACCAGCCAGCGCGGCGACTCCGGCGTGCCGAGCCGCAGCAGCAACGTGATGAACGCCGGCACCGCACTGCTGGCCAGCAGCCAGCGCCAGGTGTCGTCGCCGAACGACTGCAACACGAAACCGACGCCGTACGCGGCGACGAAGCCGACCGTCCAGGTGGCGTTCAGGCTGGACAGCAGCCGGCCGCGGCGGCGTCTCGGCACGGAACTCCGCCAGGAGTGCGGGACCGATCGCGTAGTCGGCGCCGATGGCCACGCCGAGGATGAAACGCAACGCGAAGAGCGCGATCGGGCCGGCGACGAACAGCTGCAGGATCGAGGCGATCACGAACAGGATCAGGTCGGCGACCAGCATCTTCTGCCGGCCGATCTTGTCGGTGATCGGACCGAACACGATGGACCCGACGAAGATGCCGATCAGCGCCGACGCCCCGAGCAGGCCCTGCCAGACGGCGCCGAGGTCCATCTCCGTCGCGATCTGCGGCAGCGCGAGGCCGATGGTGCCCAGGATGTACCCGTCGCAGACGAACCCGCCTACGGTGTAGCGGCAGGCGCGGACGTGGAACTTCGTGATGGGCGAATCGTCGATGCGTTTCGTCGTCACGTAGGTGCCTTCGATCCGGGGACGGTGGCGCGACGCTGCGTGGGGCGATCGTGGTAGATACTGCCAGTCGGAGGGCAGCTGTCTCCACTGTGAGGAAACGGTGTTCACTGGAGAGCGTCCCAGCAGGTGAGAACGGCCGGTTTTGGGGGTCACCCGTGGCGCTGTGGCGTACCGAGTTCTGGGCGCGGATGGAGCGACACCTCGGCGAGGCGTACGCGGACTCGTTCGCGCGCGACTACGTGATCGAGGCGCTCGGCGGCCGCACGGTGCACAAGGCGCTGGCCGACGGCTACGACGCCGTGGTGGTGTGGCGCGCGGTCTGCGACGTGCTCGACCTGCCCGACCGCGAGCGCTGACCCCGGCGGGTCAGCGGTACTTGTGGGCGTAGCGGAGCAGGGGTTCGCCGTCGGTGCGCCCGTCGATGCCGAGCACCTCGCCGATGAACAGCGTGTGGTCGCCGGCCTCGACCCGTTGTGCCGTGCGGCACTCGAAGGTCGCCAGGGCGTCGTCCACCAACAGGGCGCCGGTGTGCTCGCCGCGGTGGTACGGCACGCCGGTGAGCAGCACCTCGCCGCCCGGCCGTCCTGGCACGGCGAACCGGCCGGCGATCTGCCGCTGCGCCGCGGACAGGATGGAGACCGCCCACAGCGGCTGGGTGTCCATGGTGTCGAACATCCGCGAGAGGGTGCCGATGCTCGCCATCACGAGCGGTGGCTCGAGCGCCACGGAGCTGAACGAGGTCACCGTGCTGCCGACGTCGCCGTACTCGTCGGTGTGGGCGGTGAGCACGACCACCCCGGTTGCGAAGGTGGCCATCGTCTCGCGGAAGTCGTCTGCGGACACCTCGTCGGTCACGAGGAGGCCTCCGGCGTGAGCATCGTAGCGAGAACGCTAGCCGGAACTGAGGCACGCACCGCACGTGAGCGAGCAGCGGAGCGCGGGAGGTCGACGGGATGCGCGGTCATGGCGTCCATGGTCGCGTACGGCAGCCGGCGGCCTGCTGCGGCCGGTTTGCGAGGTCGGCGTGTCCCGCGTCGGCTTCGAACAAGTGTTCGGCTAGGATCGGCCCATCGAGATGTCCACAGATGGGTGTGGCGCCACCCCAAGTGTCCGAGCCACGTCCTAACGTCGTCTCGACAGACAGAGCAACTCACGACCCGAGGTGGCACCTGATGGCAGCACCTGACCGCGACAAGGCACTCGACACCGCCTTGGCACAGATCGAGCGACAGTTCGGCAAGGGATCCGTCATGCGGTTGGGCGACGAGGGCCGGGTGCCGGTCGCCGTGATCCCGACCGGTGCGATCGCTCTCGACGTGGCGTTGGGCATCGGCGGGCTGCCCAGGGGCCGGATCGTGGAGGTCTACGGCCCGGAGTCCTCGGGTAAGACCACCGTCGCCCTGCACGCCGTCGCGCAGGCGCAGAAGGCCGGTGGGGTCGCCGGCTTCATCGACGCCGAGCACGCGCTCGACCCGATTTACGCCGAGAAGCTCGGGGTCGACACCAACAGCCTGCTGGTCTCCCAGCCGGACACCGGTGAGCAGGCGCTGGAGATCGCCGACATGCTGATCAGGTCCGGTGCGCTCGACGTCATCGTCATCGACTCGGTCGCGGCGCTCGTGCCGCGTGCGGAGATCGAGGGTGAGATGGGCGACAGCCACGTCGGCCTGCAGGCGCGCCTGATGTCGCAGGCGCTGCGCAAGCTCGCCGGCGCGCTGAGCCAGTCGGGCACCACGGCGGTGTTCATCAACCAGCTCAGGGAGAAGGTCGGCGTCTTCTTCGGCTCCCCGGAGACCACCTCGGGTGGCAAGGCGTTGAAGTTCTACGCGTCCGTGCGGTTGGACGTGCGGCGGATCGAGACGTTGAAGGACGGCCAGGAGGCGGTCGGCAACCGGGTCCGGGTCAAGGTCGTGAAGAACAAGGTGGCGCCGCCGTTCCGGCAGGCCGAGTTCGACCTGCTGTACAACGTCGGGATCAGCCGGGAGGGCAGCCTGATCGACCTCGGTGTCGAGCACGGCTTCGTCCGCAAGTCCGGCGCCTGGTACACCTACGACGGCGACCAGCTCGGCCAGGGCAAGGAGAACGCCCGCAACTTCCTGCGCGACAACCCCGAGCTCGCCGACGAGCTGGAGAAGAAGATCAAGGAGAAGCTCGGTATCGGCCCGACGCTCGACGAGCCGGCGCCGGCCCCGGTCGACCTGTAAGGGGCTGCCGGATGGCGAGCCGGCGCGGTTCGAGTTCTGCGGCGGCCGACGGCCCCACGCCTGGCTCGTTGGCTGCCTCCGGGGCGCCGGGTGACCCGGAGAAGGTGGCACGCACGGTGTGCCTGCGGATGCTCACCGCCGCGCCGCGTACCCGTGCGGAGCTGGCTGCCGCGTTGGCGAAGAAGGATGTGCCCGACGACGTCGCTGAGCAGGTCCTGGACCGCTTCGTGGAGGTCGGCCTGATCGACGATGCCGCCTACGCGGAGGCGTGGGTGCAGTCCAGGCACGCCGGTCGGGGGCTGGCGAGGCGGGCGCTCGCCCATGAGCTCCGCCGTCGCGGTGTCGCCGAAGACGACGTGCAGACCGCGGTCGAGCGGCTCGACCCGGACGACGAACGGGCCACCGCGCGTGCCCTCGTCGACCGCAAGTTGCCGAGCACCCGCCGGCTCGACCACGACCGGCGCGTCCGTCGGCTGGTGGGCATGCTGGCCAGGAAGGGGTACTCCTCCGGCGTGGCGATGCGCGTCGTCGACGAGGCGATCGCAGCCGAGCGCGTAGAGCAGTAGCACTGCCCCCGTCCGGGCACCCCTACGGAGCTGTTAGACGTGGCATGATCCGTGGCTGTTGTCCGACGCCGAACCCGGGGGAGTGAATCGATGTACCGCATCCGGGTCGCCATCTGCGCGGCGGCGTTCGCCGTCGTCGCGACCGCCGGACTCACCGGATGTATCAACAACGAGCCTGAGCCGGTGAAGTCGAAGGTTCCGAGCAGTGCGTACACCGACGTGAAGCAGAGCGGTCTGCCCGCCGGGTTCCCGGTGCCGCCGGGCGCGAAGAAGGGCAACATCACGGAGGCGAACGGCAGGACGGCCGGCCAGGTGACTGTCAAGGACGCCGGCGACGCGTACGACTTCTGGGTCGAGCAGCTGCCGGAGAAGGGCTACACCATCACCAACAAGCAGAACGTAGAGATCGGCGACGCCGGCGGCAGCTTCATCGAGTTCAAGGGCAACGGCTACCGCTCCGGCAAGATCGCCATCACCGACAAGAAGGCCACAGTCACCCTAGAGAAGAAGTAACCCCGCCACACCCGCAGCTACTTGCGCCGCAGCGCACCGCGCCCCCGGCCAACACCGACGGCTACCACCACCCCAGCGCCACCGACCGGTCCGTCGCGCACGCATCACCAACCCCACCACGACCACACCCCAGGCGCCCGAACGAGATGCACACCCCAGCACCCGAGCCGGGATGGTCCCTACTGGCCACCACGCCCCCGGCACCGCCGCATGCCCCGGCGGTCGCCGCGCACTGCGCGCGCCCGGGCATCCCGCCGCACCACACCCCGCACGGGAGAGTGCCCACCGTCCCGCAGCGCGCCCAACCGCAAGGCCATGCAGCCAACCGCACCACGCCGCGCCCCCTGCCGGCTCGGTGCCGCGTGTGCACCGGGCGGCGCTGTGGGCTCTGCGCTGCGTGCGCGCCGGGCGGCGCTGTGGGCTCTGCGCTGTCGCGATGGTTGCCGGCAATGCCGACCGTCGCATTGCCCGCGCGGCACCGCGGGTCACCGTGCGCCGCCGCGCTGGACTGCGCGGGCACCGTGCCGCAATGCGCGGCACCGTGCGTTATCCGCCTGGCGGTTCGCGCCGCGTGGTCCTGCGCCGGTCGCCACCACCCCTGCGGCCACTGCCGGTTGCCGTGGCGTGACCGCTTCCGGGAGGGGGCGTCAGACCGTGCGGAGTTTCACCGGGAAGCCGTGGGCTCGGGCGTCGGCGAGGAAGGCTGGCATGGAGACGCCGCCTTCGCCGGCTGCGGGGATGTCGCCGTCGGTGTAGACGCCTACCGTGTTGACGATGCCTAGGGCCTGGTTGCCTGCGGTGACGTCCCCGACGGGGCCGCCTGAGTCGCCGGGGGTTACGGCGCCGTCGCAGTAGTGCTGTTTGCCGTTGTTCGAGGCGAGCACGCCTACGCGGCGCTGCTGCGTCACCTCGGTGGCGTGGAAACCGACACCGTGCCCGGAGAACTGACACACGTCGCCGAGGTTGGTCTCCTTGGCGGTCGCGACGCCGGTCGGGATGTTCGGGTGACCCGCCATCGCCGGCTTCGCCTGCGCGCGCGCCGCCGAGTTGAGCTTGATGAGTGCGGTATCCAGCTTCTTGTTGATGTACGCGACGCGGCCGATCTTCTGGATCGGGTCGCCGAGCGCCGCGTCCGCGAGGTGCACGGCCTGGCCGGTGCGGTTGACACAGTGCCCGGCCGTCCCCGCGTACACCACGCCGTCGCGGCTGCCGGTGCCGTCGTAGATCCAGTTGAGCGTGCAGTACGAGCCGCCCATGGTGATGGGCGAACCCGGCTGGACGGGCGGTGCCGCTGCGGCCGAGGGAACCGCGGCGCCGAACAGCAGTGCGGCGGATCCAATCGCCGTGCCAACGGAAAGCCTGATCGACCGCATGAGGGCACCTCCTTGTGAGCTGCCGGCGCGGGGGCACGCCAGCTGGCCTCAAGTGTCGACGCGCCGTAGTGGCACCTCAAGACGTCCATCGGAGCGTGCTCGCGCTGTCGGCGGACAGTGAGCGTCCCCGTACGGTGGACCGTGAGCACCAGAGACGGGAGCAGGCGTGGGCGACGAGACGTGGGTAGCGCGGGCGCGCGAGTTGCAGGCGATGGCGGCGATCGGGCGCACCTACGCCACCGATGGTTACGACCGGCAACGCTACGAACGGCTGCAGGTGCTCGCGGCCGAGATGCTCGCGGACCTCGCCGGGACGTCGCCGGGACGCGTGGCCGACCTCTACCTGCCGGACAAGGGCTACGTCACGCCGAAGGTGGACGTCCGTGCCGCGGTACGCGACGAGGCCGGCCGGCTGCTGCTCGTCCAGGAGCGTTCCGACGGCTGCTGGGCACTGCCGGGTGGCTGGGCGGACATCGGTGACGCGCCAGCAGACGTCGCGGTGCGGGAGACCGCGGAGGAGGCCGGCTACCCGGTGGAGCCGGTCCGGCTGCTCGGCGTCTACGACCGGGACGCGCCGCAGTGGAACCATCCGCCGCACGCGTACCACGTGTACAAGGTCGTGGTGGCCTGCCAGCTGCTCGGCGCCGCCGACGGCGGCCCAGCAGACGGTGCCGGCGGTGAGATCGCCGACGTCGGGTTCTTCCCGCCGGACCAGCTGCCGCCGCTGTCCAAGACCCGCAACTCGGCAGAGCTGCTCGCCCGCATCGTCGCCCGGCTGGACGACCCCGCCGCCCCGGCGGATTTCGACTGATCCCCAGCTCGCCTGCCTAGACTTGCCCGGGTGTCCATCGTGCTGACGCTTCTCGACGGTGTGCGGTGGTGTGGCAGACCGGTGAGCGGCGACCGGTCGCAGGCGCTGCTTGCGGCACTGGCCGCAGGCGGCGGCCGTGCGGTCCCCGTCGACCGGCTGGTGGACGCGGTCTGGGGCGACGACGTGCCGGCCAACACCACGAAGGCACTGCAGGTGCTGGTCTCGCGCACCCGTTCGTCGTGCGGCGCGGACGCCGTCGTCCGCGACGCTCAGGGCTACCGGCTGGGCACGACTCCCGACCAGGTGGACGCGCTGCGGCTGGCCGACCTGATCCGCCGGGTACGCCAGGCGCTTGCCGCCGCGGAGCCGACGGCGGCGCGCGATGCGATAGCCGAGGCGGTGGCGCTAACCGAGCCGTTGGTGCCGCCGGCCGACACCGACGACGGGGCACTGGCCGAGCTGCGCCGTACCGCGGCAACCCGGGCGAGCGAGCTGACCGGCCTGCTCGGCCGGGCGCTGAGCGCGAGCGGCGAGCATGCCGCAGCGCTGCCGCGGTTGACCGAGGCGTTCGAGCGGGACCCTACGGACGAGGCCGTGCTCGCCGGCCTGCTGCGAAGCGAGGCGGCCGTACGGGGAACCGCCGCCGCCCTGGGCAGGTACGAGCAGTACCGCGCCAAGCTGCGCGACCGGCTCGGTGTCGATCCCGGCGCGGACCTCCAGCGGACCTACCAGGAGCTGCTCTCCCGCGACCGGCCGGTACGTGCGGGGTGCACTACGACGCGAACTCGTTGATCGGGCGCGAGAACGCCATCAGACAGCTGCATGCACTGGTGAACGGCGCGCGGGTGGTCTCGATCGTCGGGCCGGGCGGACTCGGCAAGACCAGGCTCGCGCACGCGCTCGGACGGGACGCGGACCAACCGGTGGTGCACTTCGTGGAGCTGGTGGGCGTCACGGCGCCTGAGGACCTGGTCGGTGAGGTCGGCTCGGCGCTCGGCGTCCGTGACTCGGTCAGCGGTCGTCGCACGTTGTCCTCCGAGCAGCGCTCCGACGTACGTGGCCGCATCGCCAGCCAGCTCGCCTAGGCGCCGAGCCTGCTGATCCTGGACAACTGCGAGCGCCTGGTGGGCGTCGTGGCCGACCTGGTCGCGTTCCTCGTGGCGACCGCCAGGGACCTGAAGGTGGTGGTCACCAGCCGTGCGCCGTTGGCCATCGGCGCCGAACGCGTCTACCAGCTCGCCGCACTCGACACTGCGTACGCGGTCGAGCTGTTCCGGCGCCGGGCGCTCGCCGCGCGCCCGACCGCACGGCTCGACGACGACGTGGTGACCGACATCGTGACCCGCCTGGACGGCTTGCCGTTGGCGACCGAGCTGGCCGCCACGAAGGCGCGGGCGATGTCGGTCGAGGAGATCCGCACCCGGCTGGCGGACCGGTTCGCGTTGTTGCGCGGCGGCGACAGGAACGCAGCCGACCGGCACCCGACGCTGCTGGCCGTCATCGACTGGTCGTGGAACCTGCTCGACGAGCCCGAGCGCCGGCGCTGCGCTGGCTCTCGGTGTTCCACGACGGGTTCACGCTCGCCGCCGCCGAGGAGATGCTGGGCGGCGACGCCCTCCCTGCGGTGCAGGCGTTGGTGGACCAGTCGCTGCTGCAGGTCGTCGAGACGGACGCGACGGTGCGGTACCGGATGCTGGAGACGGTCCGCGAGTTCGGGCGGATGCGACTGGTCGACGCCGGTGCGGAGGCGGCGGCCACCGCGGCCTGGCTCGGGTGGGCGACGCGCTACGCGCGGGTGGAGGCGGACCGGTTGTTCGGCCCGGACCAGTTCGCGGCGATGGACGCCCTCGGCGCGGAGGAGGTCAACCTGGCCGATGCCCTCAGGCACACGCTCACCACGACCGACCCGGCCGGTGCCGTCGATCTGCTGTGCGGCCTAG
>WHTA01000027.1 GCA_009379825.1 Streptosporangiales bacterium | reverse complement strand
TCCCACAACGTCGGCTGATCATTTACAGTACGAAACACGATGGCCTCGACCCCTTCTCACCCAAGGGTTCGAGGCCATCCTCTCGACGAACAAACCCCCACTCAGAGACCGCCACGCCCCGACTTTTTCAGGTCGAAGTAGATACGGCGAGGCGCCGGGCGCTGGAGGGCGGGGTTGGTGGCACGGTGCCCGGGTCGACCACGGATGACTGCGGTGTGTGCTCTCGGCACGGCGCCTCGGCGTGGCATATCTGCCGGGAAACCAGTACGAACGGGCCAATTCGACCGGCTGTGCGGTGCTAACCAGGCGTTCGCCGCCCGGTGGCGGCTGCTGGCTATCGGGGTGGTTACCGAGGGGCCCATTTGGCGGTTTGGTGTCCCAGGTGATGGAACTCTCGGCGAGCGGCCCCTGGCGCCCGGGACTTCCAGGGCATTGAAAGAGGGCCCAGCCTTAGGGGCGGAGGCTGGGCCCTCTGGTTTGGGAGTGAGACCGGACACCGGCTCGGGGCTACACAGTGTCCGGTCCCACTTGCTTGTGGGGGTGGCGCCGACCTGGTGGTGGGGTTCGGCGCCACCCCGCTCGGGGATAGGCGCGGGAGGGGGCTATCCGCTCGTTGAGCCCGTTGCGCCGACCACAGCGGGGCGTGTTCCCTCGGGAACCTGGGTCAGCGGCTGCTTCCAGCGGGGCCGGACGGCCAGCGGGTCATCCGCCTGAAAGCTCTTCCCACACTGCAGGCACCAGACGCGGGCGGCGTTGCCACACAGGTTGGGGTGGGGGCAGGCATCTGCGGAGTACATCTCTCTCTTTCCCGATCGTGCCTTATCCCCGAGCCGATCTCGCGATTTGCGCCCCGCACCCTGTAACGGTGCGTCCACAACTCGCGATGGCACTTACAGTGACACACAATGAACCGTCCGTCAAGTGCTATCAGCAAATTGCAGATCCAATTTGTATGAGCAAGTGACTTGATTCCATGGTGACCAGGGAGAGACACTTCTTTTCATGGCGAAGGCGATCGGACCTACCGTCCCCCGTTGGCAACTCGGCGAACGGCTGACCGGCCTACGCGAGGAAGCCGGCATGACGCTCGCAGAGGTCGCCGACGAGATGGACTGCTCGGAGTGGAAGATCCGCCGTATCGAGCAGGGACAGGTCGGTGTCACCAGACCGGAGCTGCGCACGCTCCTCGACTTGTACGACGTCGAGGACCGGGAACCGCTCGAAGAGCTACAGCAGCTCGGTCGTCAACGGGGTTGGTGGTCCAGGTATAGCCGCTACCTCGCGCCTAACCACGCGAACTTGCTCGGCATCGAGTCGGCCGCCGTCTCGATCCGGGCTTGGGAGCCACTTGTCATACCGGGACTGTTGCAGACCGAGCCGTACGCGCGCGGTCTCACTCGGGCAAACCTGCAGTCCGATGAGGATGGTGCCCGTTCCGTCGAGATCAAGATCGCCAGGCAGAAGCTGGTCTGGGACGACGACCCGCCAGCGGCTTGGTACGTGCTCGACGAGAGCGTCCTCAAGCGGAAGATCGGCGACAACGCCATCATGCGGGAGCAGTTGAAGCGATTGATCGATCCGCCCAACCGCTGCACGATCCAGATCCTTCCGTACGACAAGGCCGAGCATCCTGGCGCAGCCGGGGGTCTGACGATCTTCGAGTTCGACCAGGATCTACACTCACCGATCGCGTACATCGAGAGCCAGGCTGGCTCTCTCTATCTCGAGGAAGCTGAACTCGATCGGTGTAGAAGTGTCATCGACCATACGATGGCGCTGGCGCTCTCCCCTGCGGAGAGCGTTGAGTTCATCCGAGGGGTCCTGGGAAGAATCAGCCCCGATCACCAGGAGGACAAACAATGAACAAGCAGGTTGACCTGACTGGTGCCGCGTGGCACAAGTCGAGCTTCAGTAACCCGGACAACTGCGTCGAGGTCGCGCGTGTGCAGAGCCACTACGCCGTCCGCGACAGCAAGAACCCGCAGGCCGCGGCGCTCGTCTTCACACCGTCCGAGTGGAGTGCGTTCGTCAAGGGCGTCAACGGCGGGGAGTTCAGCTGAGCACACCGCGCTAGTCGCGGCAAGACCACGAGGCGGGCCCCACCTCTGAGCAGTACGGTGGGGCCCGCTCTGTGTGCTGCCTACCGCTCGTTCGACTGCTGTATGCAGCCCGCTGCGTGGTGGCTAGCTTTCCGCACGATGTACGCACGGCGCAGGGTCAGCGCCGCCGCGACCAGGAGCGCCGCCGTGAGCAGCCAGCCGACGATGGCGCCGGCATACGGCGTCACCCGCGGTACCCCGGCCGACGGCGGGATCGAGCCGGACAAGGCGATCCAGGCCGCCGTCCTGCTCGCGCCGATGGCCGTGATGACGGCGAACCCGACGTTGACGAGCGCGCATCGCCAGCCGAACGCCGTACGGTCGAGCAGCTGCACCGCGTAGCAGGGCACGACGAGGGCCGAGGTGCTCATCGGCAGCGCGTTCGGCCAAGCCACCTGCCACAGGTTGAGCAGCTGTGGGGCGCTGTCGATCCAGCTCCGCACCGACACCCAGGGCAGGAACGTGCTCAGCGCGCACAACAGCCCGACGCCGCCGGTGACCAGCTCGAGCTTGGTGAGATACCTGCCGGGAGCCACGGTGAGCCGCCAGGTAGCACGCCGGGTGCGACCGTACAGCCGCTGCCACAGGTCGCCGGCCGAGGTGTCCGCCTCGACGCGCTCCCAGATCGCGTCGAGCACCTCGCGCGCGTCCTCGCCGCGGTGCTCGTCGAGTAGCGCCGACGCCAGCCACAGGTGCGCCTGTACGTGCAGGTCGGCGTCGAGTCCGGTGTCGATGGCGGCGCGGTAGGCGGCGACCGCCGTCGCCGCGTCGCCGGTGTCGTGACGGGTGGCAGCGAGCCAGAACCACGCCTCCGCCTCGTCCGGGCCTTCGGCGTCGATCACGGCGGACAGGACCTCGATCGCCGCGGGCAGGTCTCCTGCCGCACGCAGCCGCATCGCGGCGTCGAGGTCGGCGTCCGGCATGGGCGGTGGCTACCTGGCTCGTGCCGTGGCCAGCCGTCCGGTAGGGACGGGACCGCTGAACGCCCGGACGAGCGCGAACACCGCGATGGTGAGCACGACGACCGTGAGTGCCCCAGGCGCGTAGAGCCCGAGGTCCGGCCGGATCGCCGGCTTGGTCGCCTCGGGGTAGAGGAACTGCGCCGCGCCGTCGAGCTTGAGTAGCAGCAGGGACAGCCGCAGGATGCCGACGGCGGCGAGCACGGCGAGCACGACGTTGACCACCGCGAACCACCGGGTGAGTGCGGGCCGGTTGAACATCTGGGTCACGTAGACCGCGAGCACCAGCCCGATCGCGCAGATCAGCAGGCCGTCCAGCGTGGTCACCGACCACAGCGACGTGCCGACCAGGCCCGGGTACGGCGACTTCCCCGGAGCGCCGCTCGCCGTGCTCACCTGGGTCCACGGCAACGCCGTGCTGACCCCGCAGAGCACGGCGAAGAGCGCGGCCGCCAGCTCCGCCGGGGTCAGGTGGAGGCCGGGCCGCAGCCGCAGCACCCGGCCGGCCCGTTTCGCCTTCTTCCGTACCGCCGCGGCGAGCTCGGTGAGCTCCTCGTCGTCGTCGACGTCCGTGTCGTCCAGGATCGCGATCGCCTCACCCGACCGGCCGACCTTGCGCAGCGACCGCGCCAGCGAGATCTGCGCGAGCGGTTCCAGGTCGCCGAGGTCGAAGCCGGCCGCCTCCCGGTACGCGTCCACGGCCGCCTCCGGGTCGCGCTTGGCCTCCCAGGTCACGCCCAGCCAGTACCAGGCCTCGCCCTCCTGCGGACCCTCCTCGTCGATGATCCGGTTCAGGACCTTCGTCGCCTCGTCCCACTGGCCCTCTTCGTGCAGCCGGTGTACGGCGTCGAGGTCGTCGTCGGGCATCGTCTCCTCCTGGCTGGGCGGCGGCACGTGTGCTGGCATGGGCGAACGTAGCCGGTCCCGCGGCTCAGGGCCAGTCGGACGCGCTGGCACCCGAGTTGACGGAGTGCTAACCGCAGAATAATGTGCCTGTTGGCACTCTGGTATAGAGAGTGCCAGCAGTAGGACGCGACGCAGGTCGGTCTGGCACCCGCGACGACAGGCCACCGAGGTCGCCTCTCATCCATCCTGGACAAGACTTCCGGAGGGGGAGGTCAGATCGTGACGACGACCCAGCAAAAGGTTGTCATCCGACCACTCGAGGACCGCATCGTGGTTCAGCCGCTCGAGGCCGAACAGGTGACGGCCTCCGGCTTGGTCATCCCAGACACGGCCAAGGAGAAGCCGCAGGAAGGCAAGGTCATCGCCGTCGGGCCGGGCCGTTGGGACGAGGACGGTGACAAGCGGATCCCGCTCGACATCAACGAAGGTGACGTCGTGCTGTACAGCAAGTACGGCGGCACGGAGGTCAAGTACGGCGCGGACGAGTACCTGGTGCTCTCTGCCCGCGACGTGCTCGCGGTCATCGACAAGTAAGTCGTTATGGAGCGCCCCGGGATCCCTGGTTAGGTGACCCGGGGCGTTCGTCGCTCTACCCGAGAGGGAGTTTCTGTGCCAAAGATCCTTGAGTTCAACGAGGATGCCAGGCATCAGCTCGAGCACGGTGTGGACGCCCTCGCCGACGCGGTGAAGGTGACGCTCGGCCCCAGGGGGCGCAACGTCGTGCTCGACAAGCAGTGGGGTGCACCCACCATCACCAACGACGGCGTGACCATCGCACGCGAGATCGAGCTCGACGAGCCGTTCGCGAACATGGGTGCGCAGCTGGTGAAGGAGGTCGCCACCAAGACCAACGACGTCGCCGGTGACGGCACGACGACGGCGACCGTGCTCGCGCAGGCCCTGGTGAAGGCCGGGCTGCGCAACGTGGCCGCCGGTGCCAACCCGGTCGCGCTGAAGCGCGGCATCGACGCGGCCGCCAAGGCCGTCGCGGGCTGGCTCGGCGAGGTGGCCAGGGACGTCGACAAGCACGAGGACATGGCGCACGTCGCGACCATCTCCGGCCAGGACCCGGCGATCGGTGAGCTGATCGCGGACGCGTTCGACAAGGTCGGCAAGGACGGCGTGATCACCGTCGAGGAGTCCACCGGCCTCGGCCTCGAGCTCAGCTTCACCGAGGGCATGCAGTTCGACAAGGGGTTCCTGTCGCCGCACTTCGTGACCGACCAGGACCGGCTGGAAGTGGCCTTCGAGGACCCGTACATCCTGCTCACCCAGAGCAAGATCTCGACGGTCAGCGAGCTGCTCCCGTTGCTGGAGAAGGTCGCGGAGACCAACAAGCCGCTGCTGATCATCGCCGAGGACGTCGACGGTGAGGCCCTGTCCACCCTCGTGGTGAACAAGATCAGGGGCACCTTCACCAGCGCCGCCGTCAAGGCGCCGGCGTTCGGCGACCGCCGCAAGGCGATCCTCGACGACATCGCCATCCTCACCGGCGGCCAGGTCATCGCGGCGGAGACCGGCACCACGCTGGAGAACGCCGACCTCGACTCGCTCGGCAGGGCCCGTCGGGTCGTGGTGACCAAGGACGAGACCACGATCGTCGACGGCTCCGGGAGTGCGGACGCGATCGAGGAGCGGAAGAAGCAGCTGACCAAGGAGATCGAGCAGACCGACTCCGACTGGGACAGGGAGAAGCTGCAGGAGCGGCTCGCCAAGCTGTCCGGTGGCGTCAGCGTCATCCACGTCGGTGCCGCGACGGAGGTGGAGCTCAAGGAGCGCAAGCACCGCGTCGAGGACGCGGTGTCGGCGACCAGGGCCGCCATCGAGGAGGGCGTCGTCGCCGGCGGCGGTGCGAGCCTCGTGCACGCGGTGCCCGCCGTCGAGGCGCTCGAGCTGGCTGCCGACGAGCAGCCGGGCGCGAACGCCGTGAAGGCCAGCCTGCTCGCGCCGACCCGCAGGATCGCCGAGAACGCCGGTTACGAAGGCGGCGTGGTCGTCGAGCGGGTCAAGGAGCTGCCGGTCGGGCACGGCTTCAACGCCCGCACCGGTCAGTACGGTGAGCTGCTCGCGCAGGGTGTGCTCGACCCGGCGAAGGTGACCAGATCGGCGGTGGAGAACGCGGCGTCCATCGCCGGTATGTTGCTCACCACCGACGCGCTCGTGGCGGACAAGCCGGAGGAGCCGGAGGAGGACGCCGGCGGTGCCGGCCATGGCCACGGCCACTGAGGCCTAGCTGTCGACGAGGCCCGGGACGCCTGGCGTCCCGGGCCTCGTCATGTCTGCCGTAGGGGGGCCCTCGGTAGCGCGCTGCAGGCGCAGAATATAAATTTGGCAATTGCGATTCACACGTTCGCCCTCTCCAGCACATTTCGGCAGGAGGCCCCATGACGGAAGCACCGGAGAGCTCGGCGGTGAGCTCCGACCGGCCGACCTCCGCCGGCATCTACGACGTCTACCTGGGCGGCGCGAACCACAGCGTGGTCGAGCGCGAGACGGCGGCCAAGCTGCGTGAGCTGCTGCCCGACGTGGAGGCGATGGCGTGGGCGAACCGCAGCTTCCACCAGCGGGTGACCCGCTGGCTGGCGGAGCAGGGCGTGCGCCAGTTCATCGACCTCGGCGCGGGGCTGCCGACGCAGGACAACACCCACCAGGTGGCACAGCGGGTGGCCGCGGAGGCCAAGGTGGTGTACGTCGACATCGACCCGCGCACGGCCGCGGCCGGACGCGGGTTGCTCGCCGACTCCGCCAACGCGGCCGTGGTGATGGCCGACCTCTGCGAGCCCGAGAGGGTCCTCGGCAGCCGGGAGGTCCGCGAGCTGATCGACTTCGAGCAGCCGGTCGGGTTGATCTGCACGGCGGTGCTGCACTTCATCGGTGACGAGAAGGACCCGTTCGGGGTCATCCGCACCTACATGGACGCCCTCCCGTCCGGGAGCTACCTCGCTCTGACGCACATCACCGCGGACAAGCAGCCGTCCGGTCCGGTGAAGGCCATCTCCGGCATCTACCGGGGCGCGGGGGAGATGATCTACTTCCGCAGCCGCGAGCTGGTCGACCTGTTCTTCGCCGGTCTCGACCTGGAGCCGCCGTACGAGAACGCAGACCCGAAGCTGACGTTCATGGGCATCTGGGGATGTGAGGATCCCGAGGAGGCCGACGACGACGTCGGACGCTGGGCGTACGCGGGAGTGGCGCGGAAGCCCTGATGCGCTGGCCGTACCCGTGTGACGAGGCCCCGGACGCATCACGTCCGGGGCCTCGTCGCGTACCGGGGGCCGTGGCTACCGACGGTTCGCGGCGCCGGAGACACAGGCACGTAACGCAAATTCAGCGTTGGTATCTTGCGATTCACACGTATGCTCGAATATGGGATCCCTGTTTTGGAGGCGAGGATGGCAGCTGAGCGGACGCCGGACGCCGGGGCGAGAAAAGTGACGGCGGCCGGGCTGTACGACCACTACTTGGGGGGATCCAACAACACGCCGGAGGAGCGCGAGGCCGCCGCCCGCATCCGCGCGGTGTTCCCCGAGCTGGAGGGCACCGTGTGGGCGAACCGGTCCTTCCACCAGCGCGCCGCCCGGTGGATCACGCAGCAGGGGGTGCGGCAGTTCATCGACCTCGGCGCGGGGCTGCCGACGCAGGACAACACCCACCAGATCGTGCAGCGGGTGGCGCCGGAGACGCGGGTGCTTTACGTGGACTACGACCCGCGCACGGTGGAGCTCGGCGGCGAGCTGATGGCCGGCGAACCGAACACCACGTTCGTCCTGGCCGACGCGCGGAACGTGGACGACGTCCTGGGGGCGCCCGAGTGCCGGGAGCTGATCGACCTGAGCCAGCCGGTGGGCGTGCTGGCGACCGCGGTGCTGCACTTCGTCTCCGACGACGAGGACCCGATAGCCATGGTCGCCAAGTACATGGAGCAGCTGGCCCCTGGTAGTTATCTGGTGCTCAGCCACATCACGGCGGATCGACAGCCACGGGAGCGGATCAAGACATTCTTGGATATCTACCGCAGCGCCGGCGAGATGGGCTACTTCCGGAGCAGGGAGCAGATCGAGGCATTGTTCGACGGTCTGGAGCTCGTGCCGCCGTACGCGGGTTCCGAGGGGAAGCTGACGTACATCGGTGTCTGGGGTGCCGACGACCCGGTGGAGGCCGACGACGACGACGGCCGGTTCGGCTACGTCGGAGTCGCGCGGAAGCCGTGAGATGTGCATACGTGGAAGGCGGTGAACCGTGTCGAGAGCCGATGCGGTCAAGCCGACCGTGGCCGAGCTGGGGATCGACCTCGACGGGCTGACCTGGCGCCGCTCCGGCGGGCCGGACGGCCTGGAGGTGGCGTTCGCCGGCGAGTGGGTGCTGCTGCGTACGGGCGGCGCCGACCCGGCCGAGGCGCTGGTCTTCGACCATGGCGAGTGGGACGCGTTCCTCCGGGGCGCGAAGGACCAGGAGTTCGACGACGCGGTGACGAACGGCGGGTAGTTGGGCGAAAGCACAGTGCACGACTTGCGATTCACAAGTTAGGCATGCGTATTATGGTTGCGTTGCCCTGTCAAGGAGGTGGTCCGAGGTGAGTGACGACACCTTCGGTGCCACCATTGCCAAGCGCAAGCTCTCGCGGCGCCTCACGCAGCTGCGGCAGGCGAACGGGTACACGGCCAACCAGGTCTGCGACAGGCTCGACTGGGGTCGCGGCAAGGTCGGCCGGTTCGAGGCCAACACCTGGCGGCGGCCGGAGATGTCCGACATCCGCGACCTGTTGCGCCTCTACGAGAAGTCCGAGGACGTTCGGCAGGAGCTCGAGGAGCTCGCCGTCAGGGCCCGCGAGCGGGCCTGGTGGCGGGACTACTCCGACGTGTTCGACAACGAGTTCCCCGGCTTCGAGGGAGACGCTGAGCGGATCCGCGTCTACGTCCCTCTCGTGGTCCCAGGACTTCTCCAGACCCGTTCGTTCATCGAGGCGTACATGGGAACCGACACCCTCACGGGTGAGACGCGGGAGCGGGCAATCGAGGCACGGTTGCGCCGGCAGGCGGTACTCGACCGTGCGGAGAGCCCTCCTCGGGTGGTCGCCGTGATCACCGAGGCCGCGCTGGCGTATCACTGGGGTAGTACAGCGTGTCAGCGCGGCCAGGTGGCGCATCTGATCGAGATGGGTGAGCGGCCGAACGTCGAGCTGCGGATGGTCCGGTTCGCCGATGGACCGCCACCCGGCTTGCAGGGCCCGGTCAACATCTTCGACTTTCCCGGTGACGAACCCAGCATGGTGTTCGCGGAGACCGAGTTCTCCCTGTACGAGGTGCTCAATACGAAGGAGGCCGAAGTGTATATCGACTCCTTCGAACGAACCCGCAGGGCCGCGGCAGAACCTGCCGAGACGGCGGCCTACTTGAAGGAGTACATCCGGAAATTGGAGTAGCCATGATCGACCTGTCTCAAGGTGACTGGCGTAAAGCCAGCTTCAGCAACGGAGCCAATGCTTGTGTCGAAGTCGCAGCGAACTTCCCCGGCGTCACTGCCGTCCGGGACAGTAAGCGGCCGGACGATGGCGCCCTGGTCGTCAGCAAGGAGGCGTTCTCACGTTTCCTCGGCGACCTGAAGGAAGGTCGTTTCGACCTCTAACGGAGAAGAGAAACGACACGATCCCCCCGGTGGAGCTGGCCCCTCCGCCGGGGGGTCTCTTTGTGTCTGCGTCCTGTCTCAAGGCGCGCCCGCCTAGCCTATAACGACGATTGCCCTGCGTACCCCGTATCTCGAATCTTGGTAACACCGTCTCCCGCCCTTGCCACACAAACTCGGTGGGCGTAGTCTCTCGTCGAGATCTGTGAATCACGGATGCTGAGTCATAAACAGTCGCCTGCTAGATGCGAAAGCGCAGATTGAGTATGCAGAGCACCGAGGGGGCCGGCCCGGGTCGCGCTGACGGGTCGAAGGGCGTGGGCGCTGAGCAGGGTGCTGTGCGGCCGGGAGTCGCAGGTATGCCTGCGCTGCCCTGGCACAAGGTCGACGACCTCCGCCCCGTGCAGGTTGCTGCAATGCAGACGATGGACGACGCCAGGCGCGAGGGCGTGCTGTCCGACGACGAGGCCCGTGAGATAGAGCAGCTCATCCGCGACGGTTACGTACACGGTGCACGCAAGCGGGTCACGAGCGCGCGGAAGCGAGCGCAGCGATGAGATCCGTGACCGTGCACGTGGAAGAGGCGGGGTGGCACGCGCCACCCGCATGAACCCGGAGGCCGGGCAGCGACTTGCCCCGATGCTGCTGCCCGGCCTCTGTCCAATGTCCTCGCAGGTCCCTTTGGTCCCTTCGGAGCCTGCGAGGAACCACGGTGTGGCGGCGGCAAACCCCGAGGCTGCCGAGCGCACTGCACGGTGCGCTGCCCGTCTCATCTTTCCGCTGATTCGCGGCTCGGTGCTGATGGACCGTCAGCGTTCCCCACGTTGCCTGTCCTGGGGGCGTGCCTGGTCGTTGTCTCGGCCGGCGAGGCGGCCGGCAGAACCGGCGCCCGGTGTCGATCGGGTCCCGGCCGGCGCCATCTTGGCGGGGGAGTCCACACGGGGAGCGACTCGCTGCCCGTCCTGGCCGCCTTCGCCGCGGTAGCCCGCGGAAGTGGCCCAGGTGACGAGCCCGGCGGTGAAGGCTGCGCCGGTCAACGCCGCCGCCTGGGGCGGTGAGGCGCCGGCCATGTCGGCCACAGAAACCGCGCCAGCCGTCACAGCCCCGCCGGCGAGGACTCTACCGCCCGCCTCCCTGGTGGCGTCCCACAACCGCCGACCCAGCGAACGCCGCTCGGCTTGCCCGTCTTGCGCACGCAGCTGGTAGTTGCCGGTCAAGACCGTGGTAGCACGGGCTCCTGCCAGCGCCAAGGTGAATGCACCGCCGGTACCTGCGGCCGCGAGGTCCGGAGATACGTCGGCCACGAGTGCCAGTGAGGTGCTAGCCACCGACAAGGGCATACTGATACTGAGCGCCCGGCCCGCCTCCTTGGTGGCATCCCGCAGTCGCTGACCCACCGAGCGCCGTTCCGCGAGCCTGTGCTGGGCGCGTTGACCGTAGTTGCTCGTCTCCGCCATCGGAGGATCCTTCGCCGCTGCGCCGACCTGACCGGGCGAGATTAGCACGGCGGCCGAGACCGTGGGTGGCTTCGGTCGGCCGCCTCTCAGCTTTGCTCGGCGGTGCTCTCATCGACGTCGGGCGACGTGCTCTTGTGCAGGGAGCGCAGCGCCGTCGCCACGTAGGTGGTCAGTGCTGTGGTCGCCAGGGCGACCAAGCCGATGCCGAGCCAGAAATCGTTGACGGTGGCGGTCGACCAGTTCGCAGTTCGGTGCTGAAGTTCCACCAGCCAGGGTGCGGCAGCCAGCCACAGGCCACCGAGCAGGGTGAGTACGAGTGCCGCCACGCTCAACTTGTCCTTGCCGTTCACAGCGGCTGCTCCCTTCGGTACTGGCCGGTCAGCTGCTGGTGACCGTCGCGTCGATCCCGTTCCAGGTCCTGGGTCAGGGCTGCGACCAGCGGTCCGACGAGTGCTTTCAGCTCGGTGTCGGCACCGCCGGCCGGCTCGGTGGCGGGCGCCGGTTGCGGCACGGGTGCGTGGCGTGGGCGCGGCGTCACCAGGCCGCGGTCCAGCAGGTGTTGTCGCAGCGCGGTAGCGCTGGCGAGCAGTCCGACCAGGCCGACGAACGCCAGGCCCGCGCCCGTACTGACGTCGGTCCAGGTCTGGTCGGTCCAGTCGGCACCCTTCGGCTGGCTGCCGAGCGCGAACGGTGCGAGGACGAGCCACAGTCCGCCCATGGCGGCGAGTGCGGCCGCCACGGCGCTGACCAGTCGTCGCGTCATCGGATGATTCCCCCTACTTCAGTTCGGATAGACGGGTTCTGCCGGTTCGGCCGACCGGGCCTTCGCGTGTCGGCTGATCGGCAGCGGTTCGTTGCGCGCCATGCCGGTGGCCTGCCGGAGGAGCAGGGCGGCCAGTGGCCGGATGTGCCGTTCCACCGCGACCCTGGCGCGGTCGGCGACCGTGCCGGGTTGGTTCGGCACGAGTCTGGCGAGCGTCGCGGTGAGCTCGCTGCGGTCGTCCAGCGTCTTCGCCCGCTCTGCGACGAGAGCGAGCAACAGCCCGGCGAGCAGCAGGTCGTCGTCGGTGTGCGCGTTCGTCGCCGGTGCCACAGGTGGTGTCGCGGCTGCTGCCGCACCGCCGGTGCGCAGGGTGAGCTCGGGCGTCAACAGCACGGCGACGAACGCCAGCGCCGCGGCGGGCACGCCGAGTAGGAACACCGCGTGCAGCGACCTGGTGAATGCTTCGAGCACGATGTCCTGGATCGGCCCGGGCAGCTGGTGGATCGCGTCCGGGGTGCCCAGGTGTACGTCACCGCCGCCCTTCGGCAGCGGCACCCGGCGCTCCTGGAACAGGGACGTCATCTCTGTACTGAGCCTGTTGGTGAGCACCGCGCCGAAGCCGGCGATCCCGATGGCACCGCCGAGCGACCGGAAGAACGCCACGGCGGACGTCGTGGTCGCCAGGTCGCTGCGCGGTACCGCGTTCTGCGCGGCGAGGATCAACACCTGCATCGTCATGCCGAGACCGGCGCCGATGACCGCGATGTCCAAGCCGAACACCAGGTGCGAGGTGTCCACGTGCAGGTTCGAGAGGAGGAACAGACCGAGGCCGACGAACAGCGTGCCGGCCAGCGGGAAGACCTTCCACCGCCCGAACCTCGTGATCAGCCGTCCGCTCACGAGCGACATGACGAACATGGTGACGACCATGGGGACGGTCATCAGCCCGGACTCGGTCGGGCTGAGGCCCTTGACGATCTGCAGGTACTGCGGCAGGTAGATCATCACGCCGAACATCGCCACACCGACGAGCAGCGACGCGACGATGGTGAGCACCACGCTCTTGTTGGCGAACAGGCTGGGCGGCAGGATCGGGGCCGCGGCGTGCCGCTCGGCGAAGATCGCGCCGGCCAGGCAGATGACCGTCGCGGCGAGGAGGAGGACCGTCCAGCCGGAGTCCCAGTCGAACTCCTTGCCGCCGAGCGAGAGCCACAGCATCAGCGAGCCGGCGGCGCCGGTGACGAAGAACGCGCCCAGCCAGTCGATCCTGGCGTCCCGCTTCACGTGCGGCAGCTTGAGCACCTTCTGGATCACGATGAAGGCCACGACGGACAGCGGGATGGACACGTAGAAGCAGGCGCGCCAGCCGAGTCCCTCGGTGTCCACGAGGAACCCGCCGAGCAATGGGCCGAGCACGGTGGAGATGCCGAAGACCGAGCCCAGGTAACCGGAGTAGCGACCGCGTTCGCGCGGTTCCACGACGTCGCCGAGGATCACCTGGGTCAGTGACTGTAGGCCGCCGGCCCCGAGACCCTGCGCCGCACGTGCGGCGATCAGCTGCCCCATGTTCTGGGACAGCCCCGCCGCGGCCGAGGCGAGGACGAACAGCAGCAGGGCGAGCTGGAACAGTCGCTTGCGACCGAAGATGTCCGACAGCTTGCCCCACAACGGGGTGGAGACGGTCATCGCCAGGATGGTGGCGCTGGCGACCCAGGAGAGCTGGTCCTGGCCGCCGAGGTCGCCGACGATGGTGGGCAGTGCCGTACCGACGACCGTGGTGGAGATCATCGACGTGAGCATGGCGAGCAGCAGGCCCACCAGGATCTCCATCACCTGACGGTGGGTGTAGCGCGTCGGTTCGTCTGCTGATGCTGCCGTTGTCTGTGCTGACGTCATCGCGCCGTCACCGTCGTGGATCCTTTCGTAGCCTCGTGCTGTTGTGTTTGCTCGGCCGCGTCGTGCAGAGCGCGCGCGACACGGGTGAAGAACTCGGCCATGTCGGGGAACTGGCTCCTGGTCTCCTCGTCGAGGAGTTCGGCGTACCTCGTCATCTGGCGCCTGCGCTGCGCGTACAGCACCGAGGTGCCCCTGCGGGTCAGGGACAGCTGGTGCGCGCGCTGGTCGTCAGGGTCGGGCGACACGTCCAGCCAGCCCCGCTGTACGAGGGGTTCGAGCTTCCGGCTCACCGTGGAGACCGCCAGGCCGAGCTCGGCGGCGAGGGTGCTGACCCGCGTCGGCTGCAGTCGCTTGACCACGCCGAGGATGGGGATCGCGTTCTCCCCGACGTCGGGAGGCATCGGCGGGCGCAGCCGCTTCGCCGCCTGCTTGATCACCATCAGCGCTTCTTGCAGCTCGTGCAGTGCGCGCTCTTCCTCCGCGGAGAGCCCGGGGCCTTCGCCGGCTGTCGTTGGTTGCGGCATACAACCAAGTTAGTAAACGCACGTATACTTGTCAAACCGGGCTGCGATGATGTGCGGCGAGAAGGGGTGAGGCGTGTTGGGGACGGGCAGAACGCGCGACCGTGCCGCCACCGAGGCGCGCATCCTGGCCGCGGCCAGGCAGCTGTTCGCGAGCGAGGGGTACGACCGGGTGACCGTGCGGGCGATCGCCACGGCAGCCACCGCCAACCCGGCGTTGATCAACCGGTACTTCGGGTCGAAGCAGCAGCTGTTCGGCGCGGTGATCGCGGAGGCGTTCCGGTCGCAGCAGCTGCTCGAGGGCCGGCCGGACGACCTGCCGCGCCGGCTGGCGGAGTTCTGCCTCGGCGACCGCAGTGCCGGCGACCGCGCCCTGGTGGAGGCGCTGAACCGCTCGGCAGCGGTGCCTGAGCTGCGCGCCGCCGTCGCGGACCGCGTCGACGGTCAGTTCGTCCAGCCGCTCGCCGACCTGCTCGGCGGCGGCCCGCAGGCGCGGGTGCGCGCGCTGGCCGCGACCGCCTTGCTGACCGGCGTAGGCACCCAGCGGCGCTCGCTCGGCACCCGCGGCCTACCCAGCGGTGAGCAGGACGTCGCCGTCGAGGTGCTCGCCGACATGTTCGCCGCGGCACTCGGCCGCCGTTGACCGAAGTCAGCTCGGGCCGTCCTCGAGTAGGGCGGCGAGCTCGAAGTGCATGGGGTCGGTGTAGCTCCAGTCGCCGCCCCAGGCGAAGCCCCACTTCTTGAAGATGGCGACCACCCTGCGGTCCATCTCGCCGCTGGTGCCGCGCTGGTTGCCAGGGACGTTGAGGTCCACGGCGATGCCCCAGGTGTGCAGGGAGATCGGGCGGTTCGGGTTGTTCTCGATGAACCGTGGTACGTAGCAGCCGGCGTACTCGTCCGAGTTGATCTCGTCGGCCAGGCCCGCCTCGACGACGTCGGCGAGCGCGCCGCGCAGCTGCGGCAGCATCAGCCGGTGGCAGGTGACCTTGCCGAGGATCGGCACCCGCTCGGTACGGATGTTCTCCCTTACCCACGCCGGGTCGGGGGTGATGGTGCCGTCCGCGGAGTAGCGGTACGAGAACGTGCCGAACGCGCGCGCCGCGTCGTCGCCGGTCACGAACGACTTCGGGATCGCGCGCGGGGCGGACAGCAGGTCGACGTCGCCGCCCTTGCCGACCAGGTCGGTGAGGCGCTGGCCGACCAGGCCGGGGTCCGCCTTGCCCACCGACGCCACCAGGCCGGTGTGCTCGGTCAGGCCGAGCAGCTGGCCAACCGCCCGGTCGACCACGACGTCCACGCCGGGGAGGGTGGTGGCGAACGCGCCGACCCGCCGGTCCGCGCCCGCGAACCTGGCCTGCCCGCCGAGGTCGAGGTCGAGCTTGGCCGCCTTCCGGTGCATCACCGCGAGCTCGCCGCGCGCGACGCTGGCCCACAGCGGGTCGGACTCGGCGGTGCCGGTCGGCGCGTAGCGGCGGAAGGTGGACGGGTCGACGGCGGCGACGGTCACCTTGCTGCCGTTCAGCGTGGTGGTGCCGGCGACGAACGTCAGCGTGCTCGCGACTCCGGACGCCCGGCGGATCTTTGCCCGCAGACCGTCTGATAGGCCGCGAGCGCTCCGGACGAGCAGATCAGCGGAGGAATGCGACGTAAGCGGACGGACGCTGGGGGCTGCCGAGGGCGTGGTTACGGGCTGTGATCGACTTGTTATGTCCTGTGGTTCACCAGGGGAACTGCACGCAACTAGCAGGGCAAACACGGCGAAAATGGCACATAGTGCCACGCCTGATTGTGGGCGATTCGTGCCCTTGACCACCGGTTCCTCCTTGCGGCGGCTTAGGTGATGAACGAGACTAGGGCGCTCTGGTGACGCTCATACGCCATCATTTTCGTGACGACGACGAAGAATCTGCAATTGAGGGTTTTCCAGTGAGCTGAATGCCGATACGGTGTGTGCTACGCGCGAAATCCGCCGGGGGGATCGAGTGACGCACGGGATATGCCGTGATGCGGTGGGGGGAAACGGCAGGTGAAACCCCACCAGCTGCGTAGCGCGCCGGCTGAGTCTACAGCGTCGGTAACACCTGAGACCGACCTGACGATCTCACAGTTGACTGATCTGGATCTCGAGGATCTCGTCCCGCTCGCCGTAGCGGGCGACCCTCGGGCCACGGAGGAGTTGCTCGGCCGGCTGCGTCCGCTGGTGCTGCGATACTGTCGTGCGCGGCTGGGTCGTGTAGGAGGTTCGTTCGACCAGGCTGACGACGTCGCGCAGGAGGTGTGTGTGGCCGTACTGGCCGCGCTACCGCGGTACCGGGATGAGGGCAAGCCGTTCACGGCCCTCGTCTTCGGCATTGCTGCGCGCAAGATCGTCGACTACCACCGGGTCGCCGCCCGCACCGCCTACCCCACCGAGGAGCTCCCCGAGCGGGAGGATGGTGCTCCCGGCCCGGAGGAGCTCATGCTCCGCGGGGCCGACGCCGACCGCGCCCGCGCGCTGCTCGACCAGCTGCCGGAAAACCTCCGCCACCTGCTCATGATGCGAGTCGCCGCCGGCCTGTCCGCCGAGGAGACCGGGCAGGCCCTCGAGATGAGCCCGGGCGCCGTCCGGGTGGCGCAACACCGAGCCCTCGCCAGGCTCCGTACCCTGGTCGACCAGGAAAAAGAGCAAGAGCAGGTGAAGCAGCAGATGCCAGACCCCGAGGCCACGCCCCCACGTGGCCGGCATCGGGCGCAGAAACCGCGCCGGCGTGGTAAGGAGGTGCCGAGGTGAGCCGCCCCCGTTCGCCGCACTCAGGTGACCTCGACGCCGTGCTGCGCGACGACCTCGCCCTCGACCAGATCGGTCGGGGCCGTCGCCCCCGAGGTGCCGACAACGGCATGCAGGTCCTCATCGCGATCGCGGAGGACATCGAGATCAAGCCGCCGCGACGCCGCACCCGCGGTAGCCGGCTGACCCGCGGCCTGATCGCCACCACCGTCGCGGCCACCGTGCTCGGCGCCACCGGCGTGGCCGCAGCGGAGCCAGGCGGCACCGGCAGCTTCGCGTTCTGGACGCCGCGTCCTGGCAACCACGTCGAGGCCGCCGACCGGTCGCTGAAGGAAGCCCAGCGTTCGCTGGAGCGCGGCGACAAGGCCACCGCCAACAGGCAGCTCAGCAAGGCCGACGAGGAGCTGCGCAAGGCCGGTTCCAGCACACACAGTGCGACGCTGGAGGAGCGGGCGGAAGACCTGCGCGGCGAGGCCGACCCGAAGACGCCGCGGCCGCTGCCGACCAGCCAGACGGCCGACCCGAACTGGTCCTGGTTGTGGGGCGTGCCCGGTGGTGGACCCGGCTGGCAGCCGGAGGAGTCGCCGTACAAGAAGAAGTGCCTGCTGGTGATCTGCACCAAGGAGACGAAGCAGCCGACCCGGCCGCAGCAGACGCCGAGCACGGCCGAGCAGCAGCAGGACGAGGAGCAGACCGGCATCCTGTTCCGCCGCCCGACCACCGCGACGCCGAACACCCCTGGCCCGAGCGGGCCGTCGTCGAGCTCGAGCGACGCGCAGCCCGGCCTGCCGACGGTGTCGCCGTCGCCGAGCGGTGGCAGCAGCGAGAACTCGCCGTCGCCGTCGGAGGAGCAGACCACCGACGACAGCGACAGCAGCCCGAGCCAGAGCTACGAGCCGCGCCCCACGGCGAGCCCGTCGGGCAGCTGACGCGGGACTGTCGGGGTCAGGCCTCGTCGTCTTCGACGGCGTCCAGTACGCCGTCCAGGTAGCCGCGGGCGTAGTCCCAGCTGACGTAGTGCGACGGGTCGGGTGCGTACGCGGGCTCGTGCACGCCCGGCCGCCCGTCGCCGATCATCTGCCTGAGGTTGCCGCCGAGCAGGTCCCAGCCGAAGTAGTGCTCCTCGTTGCACTCTGCGCACGACATGGCTAGGCCGCGCACGCCCTGCGGTTCGAGCAGGGCGCGGAACATCTCCACGTCCTGCAGATCGGATTCCACGCTGGCGCGCTCGTCGTCGGTCAGCCTGGCGTCATCGTCGTCGCCGAGCATCGACGCCGGGTCCTCCGGATCTTCCGCGAACGGGTCGGGAGGCGTTTCGTCACGCACCCGGCCAGACTAACGTCCCCGAACAATGGGTGGTGGAGGATGCCGGTCGCAGCCGTTCGCCGGGTACGCCCGTAGCATGGGGCATACGCGCTCTCGCTCGTGCGGCAAGCCCGCCAGGCATGTTCGGAAGGTGTCATGGACCCCACCGGCGTTCCCGACAAGTTCGCCACCCTCGGCCTCACGTTCGACGACGTCCTCCTGCTGCCGGGCGAGTCGGACATCATCCCAAGCGGCGTGGACACGTCGACGAAGATCTCCAGACGGGTGACGCTGCGGCTGCCGCTCGCGTCCTCGGCGATGGACACGGTGACCGAGGCGCGGATGGCCATCGCCATGGCGCGCCAGGGCGGCGTCGGCGTGTTGCACCGCAACCTGTCCATCGACGAGCAGGCCGTGCAGGTCGACCTGGTCAAGCGGTCCGAGGCGGGCATGGTGACCAATCCGGTGACCTGCCGCCCGGACGACACGCTCGGCTCGGTCGACAAGCTCTGCGGGCACTACCGCATCTCCGGCGCCCCCGTGGTCGACGGCGACGGCGTGCTCGTCGGCATCGTGACCAACAGGGACATGCGGTTCGAGGAGGACGACTCCCGGCCGGTGCGCGAGATCATGACGCTGATGCCGCTGGTGACCGCGGGCCCGGACGTGGACGCGGAGCAGGCGATGGAGCTGCTGCGCGCGCACAAGGTGGAGAAGCTGCCGCTGGTCGACGGCGACGGCCGGCTGCGCGGCTTGATCACCGTCAAGGACTTCGTCAAGCGCGACAAGTACCCGAACGCCACGAAGGACGGTGACGGCCGGCTGGTCGTCGCCGCCGCGGTGGGCACCGGCGAGGAGTCGTACAAGCGCGGCCGCGCGCTCGTCGACGCGGGCGTGGACCTGCTCGTCGTCGACACCGCGCACGGGCACGCCCGCGGCGTACTCGAGATGGTGCGGCAGCTCAAGCGCGACACCGGCGTGGACGTGGTCGGCGGCAACGTGGCCACCCGGGCGGGCGCGCAGGCACTGGTGGAGGCCGGCGTCGACGGGGTGAAGGTGGGCGTCGGCCCTGGCTCGATCTGCACGACGCGGGTCGTCGCGGGCGTGGGCGTACCGCAGATCACCGCGATCCACGACGCGGCCGAGGTCTGCCGGCCCGCCGGGGTGCCGGTGATCGGCGACGGCGGCCTGCAGTACTCCGGCGACATCGCGAAGGCGATCGTGGCCGGCGCGGACACCGTCATGCTCGGCAGCCTGCTCGCCGGCTGCGAGGAGAGCCCGGGCGAGCTGTTGTTCATCAACGGCAAGCAGTACAAGGCGTACCGGGGCATGGGGTCGCTGAGCGCAATGCAGTCGCGCGGCGGGCAGAAGTCGTACTCCAAGGACCGCTACTTCCAGGACGACGTGCTCACCGACGACAAGGTGATCGCCGAGGGCGTCGAGGGCCAGGTGCCGTACCGTGGTCCACTCTCCGCCGTCTCGCACCAGCTGATCGGCGGACTGCGGCAGGCGATGGGCTACGTCGGGGCGTCGACGCTCCCGGAGATGTATGACAACGGGCGGTTCGTCAGGATCACCGCCGCCGGGCTCACCGAGAGCCACCCGCACGACATCGCGATGACCGTCGAGGCGCCGAACTACCACGGCCGCTGAGGACTGCGAAGGAGGCGCATGACGGAGTTGGAGATCGGTCGGGGCAAGCGGGGCCGGGTGGCGTACGGCTTCGAGGACGTGGCGATAGTGCCGTCCAGGCGTACCCGTGACCCTGAAGAGGTTTCCGTCGCGTGGCAGATCGACGCGTACCGGTTCGAGATGCCGCTCGTGGTCCCGCCGATGGACAGCGTCGTCTCGCCGGCCACCGCGATCACCGTGGGGCGGCTCGGCGGCCTCGCCGTGCTCGACCTGGAGGGGCTGTGGACCCGGTACGAGGACCCGGAGCCGTTGCTCGCAGAGGCCGGTGAGCTGCCCGACGAGGCCGCGACCAGGCGGCTGCAGGAGATCTACGCGGAGCCGATCAAGGAGGAGCTGATCGGCCGCCGGATCGAGGAGGTCAGGCAGGGCGGCGTCGTCGTCGCCGGCGCGCTCACCCCGCAACGTACGGTGCAGTACTACAAGACCGTGGTGGATGCCGGCGCCGACATCTTCGTGATCCGTGGCACCACGGTCTCCGCCGAGCACGTGTCCAGCCGGGCCGAGCCGCTGAACCTGAAGCAGTTCATCTACGAGCTCGACGTGCCGGTCGTGGTGGGCGGCTGCGCCACGTACCAGGCCGCGCAGCACCTGATGCGTACCGGCGCGGCGGGCGTGCTCGTCGGGTTCGGCGGCGGCTCCGCGCACACGACGCGGAAGGTGCTCGGCGTCGCGGTGCCGATGGCCACGGCCATCGCGGACGTCGCGGCCGCGCGCCGCGACTACCTGGACGAGTCCGGCGGTCGGTACGTCCACGTGATCGCCGACGGCGGCATGTCGCGCAGCGGCGACATGACGAAGGCGCTCGCCTGCGGCGCCGACGCGGTGATGGTCGGGTCACCGCTCGCGCGGGCGGCGGAGGCCCCGGGCCGCGGCTGGCACTGGGGTGCCGAGGCGACACACGGCGAACTGCCCCGCGGCGAGCGCGTCCACGTCGGCACCGTCGGGTCGCTCGAGCAGGTACTGCTGGGCCCGTCGAAGGTGCCGGACGGCTCGATGAACTTCGTCGGCGCCCTACGCCGCGCCATGGCGACGACCGGCTACTCGGAGCTGAAGGAGTTCCAGCGCGTAGAACTCGTCGTCGACCCCGGCCACTGACGCCCGGACCGGCGGGGTCAGGCGAGGTTGACGTCGCGGAGGTCGCTGGTCGACAGGAGGGCGTCCACGACCATGCGTTTTGACGCCTCGATCTGCTCTACGCACACCGCGTGGGCTTGGTCGGGGTTGCCGGCGACCATAGCGTCGATCAGGTCGTGGTGCTCGTGGTACATCTCGTCGTTCCTGTCGGTGCGGCCGAGCGCGAGGTGGAAGAAGCGCTCGCTCGCCTCCAGTAGCCCGCGCACGATGCCGGCCATCCTGCTGTTGCCGCCGGCGGCGACGATGCCGACGTGCAGTGCGGTGTTGGCGCGCAGGAACCGGTCGACGGCGTCGTCGTCGCCAGGTTCGTAGCGCTCCGCCCGGCAGGCGAGCTCGAGCTCACGCAGCACGGCGAGGTCGGCGCCGCCGCCCGCGGCCCGGCGCGCGGCCGGCGGTTCCAGGTGCATCCGGACGTCGAAGACGTCGCGCACGCCGGCGAGCGTGATCGGCGCGATCAGGTGGCCGCTGCGCGCGACCGGCTGTACAAGGTCCTCCTGGCTCAGCCGGCTCAACGCCGTACGGACGGCCGCGCGGCCGAGCCCGTACTGGCCGGCCAGCTGGCTCTCGCTGACCTGCTGGCCAGGTGTCAGCTGGCAGCGGAGGATGGCGCGCTTCACCACCGTGTAGGCGGTGCTGCCCAGCGAGACCGTGTCGTTCGCCGTGGGCATCAGCGCGCCGCCTTCGCCCGCCAGCCGACGGCGGTGCCCGTGTCGTCGCGCACCTCCTGGGTGAAGACCTTGTTCACGCTGCTGCCGACGGTCGCGATGTCGTCGCCGTAGACGTGGATCGAGATCGCGGTGCCGTCGCAGGTGTTCTCCACCAGGTGGATGTTCTCCTCAGGCGGTACGAGCACGGAGACGCTGCCAGGTTGGTTGCGTTGGCTCTCCTGCTCGGTCAGCCACTCGTCGGCGCCGTCGCTGACCAGGTGGTACCTCACCTCACGCTCCGCGCCCTGGAGCACGCCGACCACGCACCAACAGCGGTGGTCGTGGATCGGGGTGCGCTGGCCGGGCAGCCACACCAGCGCGACCACGGAGTACGCCCCGCTCTCGTGTACGTGCACGACGTGCTGGGTGTAGTGCTCCGTCGAGCCGACGCGATGCTCGTCGCTCAGGAACTCGGGGTGCGCGAGCAGCTCCGGCAGGAACTTCGCCGCCCCCGCGGCCCGGGCGGCCGCGTCGGCGTCGGCTGCCACCAGCTCGTCCATCGCGGTCGTGAACTCCCGCAGTGCGTCGGTGGCCATGGTGGTACCTCACAACCCTCTGGTCAGCTGAGATGTCAATCATCTCGAACTGAGATGTCAATTTCTCCCAGCGTACAACAGCCGTGCCCCGGCCGGGTGGGTGGCCGGGGCACGCTCTGTGGGGTACGGGTACGTGCTCAGTCGTCGCCGGCGGCGGTCTCCTCCGTCTCGGTCGGTGTCGTCCTTCCCGTCTCGGCCGTGCGCTCGGCGAGCTCGCGAGCGTGCAGCACGTTGCCGATGAACAGGTCGTAGATCAGCACACCGAGGACACCACCGATCAGCGGTCCGACGATCGGTATCCAGAAGTACGCGGTGAACTCGCCTGGCGACGTGCCGGGGAGAGCGAGGTCCCCCCAACCGGCCATCCACGCGAACAGCCGCGGGCCGAAGTCACGTGCCGGGTTGATCGCGTAGCCGGCGTTCGCACCGAACGAGATGCCGATCGCGCCCACCACGAGCCCGATGAGCAGTGGGCCGAGGTTTGCCTTGACCTCCATGTTGCGGCGGTCGATGAGCGCTACGACGAACATGACGAGGAAGCTGGTGCCGACGATCTGGTCGATCAACGGCCCCCAGATGCCGCCGTCGAAGTACGGTGCGGGGAACGTCGCGAAGATCGAGAAGGTGGCGACGCTGTGCCCCGGTGGATCACTGGCTTGTTCGAAGGCGGCGATCGCGTCGTGGTAGACGAGGAACACAAGAGCGGCGCCGGCGAACGCACCCACGACCTGCGCGAGCATGTACGGCCCCACCTTGCGCCAGGGGAACTTGCGCCGTACCGCGAACGCGAGGGTCACCGCTGGGTTGATGTGTGCTCCGGACACGCCGCCCGCGACGTAGATGGCGAAGGCGACGGCGAACGCCCAGCCGAAGCCGATCAGTAACCAGTCGCCGGCGGCGAGGAAGATCGTCGTGGAGCTCTCCGCCCGGCCGGAGCCGGGAAGCGCCGTGACGGCCATGGCGACGACACCGTCGCCGAACGCGATGAGCACGAACGTACCCAGGAACTCCGCGAGCAACTCGCCGCCGGTGCCACCGAGCCTCTTGAGCCCGCTGCCCTTGGCGAGGAGCGGAGGGATTTCGACAGCCATTGTCGTACCTCCTGGCAGTTGGTACGCCAGTTGTACGTCTTCTACCGGCTTTCCGGCAATGACTTCTCCGCGCGGTAATCCTTGTGCCGAAGGGGGCGGCATCGGTAATGATGGGACGCGGCCCAGGTCGTGTCCGAGACAGGAGACCGGCATGAAGAAGCTCATCAACGCCGCCGACGACGTAATCACCGAAGCGCTGGCGGGTTTCGCCGCCGCGTATCCGACTTACGTCACGGTGAATTTCGACCCCCGTTACGTAGCGCGAGCCGATGCGCCCGTGGGCGGCAAGGTCGCACTGGTCTCCGGCGGCGGTTCCGGTCACGAACCGTTGCACGGCGGGTTCGTCGGCCACGGCATGCTCGACGCCGCCTGCCCCGGCGAGGTGTTCACCTCGCCGACACCGGACCAGATGGTGGATGCGGCCAAGGCGGTCAACGGCGGCAATGGCGTGCTGTTCGTGGTCAAGAACTACACCGGTGACGTGATGAACTTCGAGATGGCCGCCGACCTGGTCAGGGAGGAAGGCGTCGAGGTGCAGTCGGTGCTCGTCAACGACGACGTCGCGGTCGAGGACTCGACGTTCACCGCCGGCCGGCGCGGGGTGGGCGCGACGGTGCTCGCGGAGAAGATCGCCGGCGCCTCGGCTGAGCGGGGTGACTCGCTGGACACCGTCGCGTATTTGTGCGGGAAAGTGAATAGTCAGGCACGCAGCATGGGGATGGCGCTGACGCCGTGCACGGTGCCCGCCGCCGGCACACCCACCTTCGAGCTCGCCGACGACGAGATGGAGATCGGCATCGGCATCCACGGCGAGCCGGGTAGGGAACGCGTCAAGCTCGCGCCCGCCGCCGACGTCGTCGGCCAGTTGGTTGAGCCCGTACTCGGCGACCTGCCGTTCGGGCGCGGCGACCGGGTGTTGGCGTTCGTCAACTCGATGGGCGCCACACCGCTCACTGAGCTGTACGTTGTCTACGGCGAGCTGGCGAAGCTGTTGGCCGGCCGCGGCATCACCATCGAGCGCAGCCTGGTCGGTCCGTACATCACCTCGCTGGAGATGGCGGGATGCTCGATCACGTTGCTGCGGTTGGACGAGGAGCTCACCGACCTGTGGGACGCACCCGTCGACACCCCCGCGCTGCGGTGGCGGTGAGCATGGCGGCCGACGGCGCGGCGGTGCGGGCGTGGGTGCGTGCGTTCGCGGACGCGGTGACGGCACGCAAGACGGAGCTGACCGAGCTCGACTCCGCCATCGGTGACGGCGACCACGGCATAAACATGGACCGCGGGATGCGCGCCGTGGTGGCGAAGCTCGACGCCACCGAAGGCGCGGAGCTCGGCGCGTTGCTGCGCGCGGTGGGCATGACGCTGGTGTCGAAGGTCGGCGGCGCGAGTGGTCCGCTGTACGGCACGTTCTTCCTGGAGGCGGGCAAGTCGCTCGGGCCGTCGACGGAGGTGGGGCCGGCCGACTGGGCGGAAGCGATGGCGGCGGCCGTAGCGGGCGTGCAGAGCAGGGGCAAGGCAGAGGCGGGGGACAAGACGATGGTCGACGCCCTGCTGCCGGCCAGGGACGCGTTGTTCGAGGCGGTCGACGAGGGCGCGGATCTCGCCGCGGCGACCATCCGTGCGGCCGACGCCGCCGAGCAGGGGCGCGACGCGACCGAGCCGCTCGTCGCCCGCAAGGGCAGGGCGAGCTACCTGGGGGAGCGCAGCGCCGGGCACCTGGACCCGGGCGCGGTCTCCGCCGCACTCCTGTTCCGCTGCGCCGCCGACACGCTCAGCGCCTGAGGAGGGCGGGCGGTGGCGGTCGGGATCGTGCTGGTGTCGCACAGTGCCGAGCTGGCCAGGGGCGCCGCGGCGCTGGCCACGGAGATGGCCGGCGACGTCACGATCGAACCGGCCGGCGGGCTGGACGAGCCTGGCGAGCCGTTGGGCACCGACGCCATGCGCGTCGCCGACGCGATCACCCGCGCCGACTCGGGTGACGGCGTGCTGGTGCTGATGGACCTCGGCAGCGCCGTGCTCTCGGCGGAGACGGCGGTGGACTTCGTCGAGGGCGTCGAGGTGCGGCTGTGTCCGGCGCCGCTGGTGGAGGGCGCCGTGACCGCGGCCGTCGCCGCCCAGACCGGTGGGTCGCTGGCCGCCGTCGCCGCCGAGGCGCTGCGCGGGCTGGACGGCAAACAGCTGCAGCTCGGCGTGGCAGACGAGGAGACGCCGCCTCGTACCGACGCCACCGCTGACGAACGCGCCGTCGAGCTCGACGTGCTGAACCCGCTGGGGTTGCACGGCCGGCCGGCGGCGCGCGTGGTGCGTACGGTGTCCGGCTTCGACGCCGAGGTGCGGATCGCCGACCTCACCAGCGGGCACGGCCCGGTGTCCGCGCGCAGCCTCGCCGGCGTGATCGCCCTGGGCGCCGTGGGCGGGCACCGGCTGCGGGTGAGCGCGGCAGGCGCGCAGGCGGACGCGGCGCTGGACGCGCTCCGCCGGCTGGCCGCGGACGGCTTCGGCGACGACCTCGCTGCCCCGGTTCGGACGCCGGCCGCTACGCCGGTCGCCGACGTGCCTGACGCGACGTTCGTCGGCCTGCCCGCCGCACCCGGCAGCTCGTACGCGCAGGTGCGGCACTTCCGGCTGGCGGAGGTGCCCGACCCGGACACCGCACCGGGGGCGCCGGCGGCGGAGGCCGACCGGTGCGGCGGTGGCCGAGGTGGAGCGCGACCTCACGGCGGCACGCGACCAGGCGGCGGAGACGCTCGGCGAGGAGGCCGCCGACATCCTCACCGTGCAGCTGCTGCTCGCCGGCGACGACGCGCTGCTCGGCGCCGCGCTCGACCGGGTGGCGACCGGCGTGCCGGCGGGCCGGGCCTGGCGCGACGCGGTCGCGGACGTGGTGGCGAGCTACCAGCAGGTCGACGACGCGTACCAGCGGGCGCGGGCCGAGGACGTCGCCGACGTGGGCCGCCGGGTGGTCGCCGCGCTGACCGGCGTATCACCGCGCCGCTCGGTGGCAGGGCCCGGCATCGTGGTGGCCGACGCGCTCGGTCCCGCCGACGCGGCCGCCCTCGACCGCGAGCTGGTTCGTGGCGTGCTCACCGCGACGGGCGCGCCCACCGGGCACGCGGCGATCCTCGCCCGCACCCTCGGCATCCCCGCGGTCGTGGGCGCCGGCGAGTCCGTGCTGCGGCTGGACGAGGAACAGCCGGTGCTGCTGGACGGGGACACCGGCGCGGTGTACGTGCAGCCGCCGCGTGCCCTGCGCGAGGAGTACGACCGGCGGCACGCCGCCGCGCAGCAGCGCCGGAGCGCAGCGCTGCGGGTGGCCGGCGAGCCCGCGGTGACCACAGACGGCGTGCATGTCGCCGTGGCGGCCAACGTCGGCTCCGTCGCGGACGCTGCGGCGGCGGCCGGCCAGGGCGCGGACGGCGTCGGACTGCTGCGTACGGAGTTCCTGTTCCTCGACCGCGACGAACCGCCCACCGAGGACGAGCAGGCGGAGACCTACGCCGCCATCGCGGCCGAGTTCGCCGGCGCGCCGGTGACCGTCCGTACGTTGGACGTGGGCGCGGACAAGCCCGCGCCGTACCTCGCGCAGCCGCGGGAGGAGAACCCGTTCCTCGGCGTGCGTGGCCTGCGGCTCGGGCTGCGGCACGCCGACGTGCTCGGCACCCAGCTGCGCGCGGTCGTCCGGGCGGCCGCGGCGCACCGGATGCAGGTGATGTTCCCGATGGTCACGACGCTCGACGAGCTGCAGCGCGCCGTCGATCTGCTCGACCGGGCCAGGGCCGACGTCGGCGTCGACGTCCAGCTGCCGGTGGGCGTGATGGTCGAGGTGCCCGCGGTGGCGTTGCTCGCCGACGCGTTCGCTGCGCGGGTGGACTTCCTCTCCGTCGGCACCAACGACCTCACCCAGTACGTGCTGGCCGCCGACCGCGGCAACGCCGACCTGGCCGAGCTGGCCGACGCCTGCCAGCCGGCCGTGCTCAGGCTCGTCCGGCAGGCCGCGCAGGCGGCGGCCGGTCACGGCCGGCAGCTCGCCGTCTGCGGTGAGCTCGCCGCCGACCCGGCGGTCGCCGGGCTGCTGCTCGGCCTCGGGGTGACCGAGCTGTCCGTCACACCGGTCGCGGTGCCCGAGGTGAAGCAGGCGGTGCGGGCGACGTCGTACGCCGAGGCGCAGCAGCTCGCCGAGCGCGCGCTCGCGGCCACCTCGGCCGCCGACGTCCGTGCCCTGCTCGCGTAGGGTGCCGCCCGTGACGTGGACGTACGCCGAGCTCACCGCCGACCGCTGGGCCGACCTGGAGACGCTGTTCGGGCCGAACGGCGCGTACGGCGGCTGCTGGTGCATGTTCTTCCGGCAGACCGGCAGGGAGCTGGCGGCGAACGGCAACGCGGGCAACCGGGCCGCGCTCCGTGGGCTCGTCGAAGCCGGGGAACCGCAGGGTGTGCTCGCCTACGACGGCGCGGAGCCGGTGGGCTGGGTGGCCGTCGCGCCGCGTGCCGGCTACGGGCGGCTGCGCCGTTCGCCGCTGCCCGTCGGCGCCAAGAGCGACCCGGAGGTGTGGGCCATGACCTGCTTCTACGTGGCGCGCGCACACCGGCGGCGCGGCGTGGGGCACGGTCTGGTCGACGCCGGCGTCGAGTACGCGGCCGCGCACGGCGCGCGTGAGGTGGAGGCGTACCCGGTGGACATCGCGCGGGCACCGGCGGCGGAGGTCTACGTCGGCACCAGGGCGCAGCTGGCGGCGCACGGGTTCACCGAGGTGGCCAGGCCGAGCGCGTCCAGGGTGGTCATGCGCAGGACGGTATGAAACAGCGCGCGGCGGGCGACGGCCCACCGCGCGCTGCGTCGGCTGCGGGGCTCAGGCCGCGGTGACGGTCACCGGGATGTTGCCCCTGGTGGCCTTGGAGTACGGGCACACCTGGTGCGCGGCGTCGGCCAGCTCCTGCACCTTGGCGGTGTCCAGGCCGGGCACCTCCACGGTGAGGTCGACGGTGATGCCGAAGCTCTCGCCCTCGGGCCCGAAACCGACCTCGGCGGTGACCCGCGCGTTCGAGGCGTCGACGCCGTCGTCCTTCGCGACGAGGCCGAGCGCACTGGTGAAACAGGCGGCGAAGCCCGCGCCGAACAGCTGTTCTGGATTGGTCCTGCCGCCCGGCCCGCCAAGCTCCTCCGGCATCTCGAGCTCCACGTCGAGGAGGCCGTCTTCGCTCGTGCTCCGCCCGCCACGCCTGCTCCCGGTGGAGACCACTTTGGTGCGGTAGGCGACCTTTTCCGGCGTCCTCACGGTCATCGGCTTCTCCTCACGCTTTCCACGCGGACAGTTCGTCGCCCCAAACCTACGGCCCGCCACGGTGTTCCCTCAACGGCGTGTCCGCATAGGCTCACGGTCAGTGCTGGCAGCGCGCACGTGCTTCAGAACGCCCAGGTAGCGATCGGCTCCCCGTCACCGTTCGGCTCGTACATCTTCCCGTGCACGCTCGGCAGGTCGAACGCCAGGACGCCCTTCTTCCTCTCGCCAGCGTTCACCGTTTCCACCGAGATCTGTTCCTGAGAGGTCGCGTCCCACGCGTTCCCGTCATCCATGTCGAACCGTTCACCGCCCCGCGTGACCACATAGAAGTCCTCGGCCCACACCTGGTAGCTGCCGGACTGGCAGCTGGGCCGCATCTTGAAGATCACGAAGTGGCCGTTGGCGGGTGTCGACGCGTACGAGTACGCTGCCCCGTCCTCGAGTCTCGGGCCGGAGACCTTCAGCTTCCCTCTGGTCCCGTCATCCGACTCGAACCGAGCCACGTCGCCCATCGCGTACTCGATGTCCTCGGGCTGCTCGGTCGGCTCGTCGACCGGCTTGCTGGACGCCGCCTTCGCCGGCTTCGACGTGGGTGTAGCGGTCGGCTCCTTGGCCGCCGTCGACGTGGCTGCAGAGATGCCCAGGAACAGGCTCCCGACCAGGGCCACCGTTGCCGCCACCGAGTAGGTGGCGATCATGGCCGGTGAGGAGAACACCGACCGCTTGACCCAGAGCTGCCCCCCTCGGGCGGATCCTCGCAACTCGGGGGTTTCCTCCAGTCGGGCGGTGGGTCCAGCCGCGTGGTTTCCTCGGCCAGCTCGGTGGGGGGTGGGGAGGTGGGGGGAATCGATATCTCATGGTGGTTCCCCTCGTCCGTACCTCCCCATACGAGCCGCATCGCGACGCGGTGATACAGGCACCTGGTATGGGGCAGTAGGCAACCCCGCTGTTGTCACAGGCGCTGCAGGTGTGGCCCTATCTACGGCGTTCGCCGAGCAAATAGGCTCACGGTATGAGTACAACGCCAGTGGCGCCCCCTGGTCAGGCGCAGTTCCCCGCCCCGCCCGGTGACGCGGCGGTTGCCCGGCTGCTCGGCCGTGCGTCGGCGACGGGCAGCAAGCGGCTGCCGGTCGTGGCGCCGTACACCGGTGCGCCGATCGCCGAGCTGCCGCAGTCGACGCGCAAGGACGTCACGGCGGCATATGACAGGGCCAGGGCGGCGCAGCGCGACTGGGCGCGACGCACCCCGCGGCAACGCGCCGAGGTGCTGCTGCGCCTGCACGACCTCGTACTCGACCGGCAGTCCGAGGCGCTCGACCTGATCCAGTGGGAGAACGGCAAGTCGCGGATGCACGCGTACGAGGAGGTGGCCGATGTCGCGTTGAGCAGCCGGTACTACGCGCGCGGCGGCCCAGGGTACCTGATGCCGCGCCGGCGGTCCGGGCTGTTGCCGCTGCTCACCCAGGTGGTCGAGCTGCACCACCCGGTCGGCGTGGTCGGTGTGGTGTCGCCGTGGAACTACCCGCTGGCGCTCGGCGCGTCCGACACGCTGGCCGCGCTGCTCGCCGGCAACGCCGTCGTGCAGCGGCCGGACCCGCAGACGTCGCTGACCTGCCTGTGGGCGGCGAGCCTGGCCGACGAGGCCGGGCTGCCCGAAGGGCTGTGGCAGGTCGTGCTCGGCCCCGGCCAGCAGATCGGCGGCGCGGTGCTCGACCTGGCCGACTACGTCATGTTCACCGGCTCCACGAAGACCGGCCGAGGTGTCGCGGAGAAGGCCGGCCGCCGGCTGGTCGGCTCCACGCTGGAGCTCGGCGGCAAGAACCCCATGCTCGTACTCAGCGACGCCGACCTCGGCCGCGCCGCGGAAGGCGCCGTGCGGGCGTGCTTCTCGTCGTCCGGGCAGCTGTGCATCTCGATGGAGCGGATGTACGTGGCCGCGAGCGTCTACGACGCGTTCCTCGAGCGGTTCGTAGCGAAGATCGAGGCGATGCGCGTAGGTGCGGCGTTCGACTTCTCCATGGACATCGGCTCGCTGACGTCCGGCAGCCAGCTGGAGCGGGTGAGCGCGCACGTCGACGACGCGAGGGCGCACGGCGCGCAGGTACTCACCGGAGGCGAGCCGCGGCCGGAGCTCGGCCCGTACTTCTACCCGCCGACGGTGCTGGCCAACGTGTCCAGCGACGCGCAGTGCTACGCGGAGGAGACGTTCGGCCCGGTGGTCAGCGTCTACCCGGTGGGCAGCGAGGACGAGGCGGTGCAGCGCGCGAACGAGGGCGAGTTCGGGCTGAACGCGAGCATCTGGACCACGGACGCCGCCCGCGGCCGGGCGCTGGCCGCGCGGCTACGCGCCGGCAGCGTGAACGTGAACGAGGGCTACGCCGCCGCCTGGGGCTCGTTGGACGCGCCGATGGGCGGCATGGGCGCGTCCGGCCTCGGCCGCAGGCACGGCGCCCCCGGCGTCCTGAAGTACACGGAAACCCAGACGATCGCGACCCAGCGGCTGCTCGGCCTCGGCACCCCGCCGGGCCTCACCCATGAACAGTGGGCCGGCCTGTTCACCGCGGGCCTGCGCCTGCTCCGCAAGACCCCGCGCCGCTGAACGGATGGGCGCGGCACCAGGGGTCCAGGGATACCCAAGTGCCGCGCCCAGGTTCGGCGGTCAGACGCGGGTGCCGCGCTCTAGGTCGCGGGTGCCGCGCTCGAGCTCCTGCTCCTCCGGATGCGGGTCCAGCTGCTCGCAGCCGCTGTCCGGCTCGAGCGGGTTGACGGTGACGTCGGCAGCGTCCTTCACCCGATCGAAGTTCGCCGCGAACTGGTCATGGATCTCGTCGCCGTAGACCCGTGCGGTGATCTCGTCGTTCTCGTCCAGCGACGAGGGAACCAGGTTGTGCGAACCGGTGAACGTGACCTTGGTGTCCTCGCCGAGGTAGTTCCCGTCGATCGTCATGTCCTTCTGGTGCGTGCCTTCGCCACGCGTGTCCTCGGAGAACCCGTAGATCCGCACCGGGGCGTAGAACGAGGTGTCGGCCAGCGTCTCGCACTCCTCGTCGGAGATGTAGTTCACCACCAGCTCTACCTCGCAGCCCTGCCGCCGCAGCTCACTCAGCTTGTCGGCCACCGCCTGGCGACCGAGCCACCAGTTGCTGATGCTGATGGTCGTCTCCGACGCGTCGCAGTCGACGCCGTCGAGGATGTTCACGTACGTGTCGTCCTGGTCGTCCTGCCGCCGCGGGTGGAAGTACGTCTTGACGTTCTCCGTGACGTCCGGCGGGTTGCTGTCGTAGTAGTTGTCGTCCTTGTTCCCGCTCGCCAGGGTGTTGAAGTAGGCGTCCAGCCGGGTGTACAGCTCCGGGTTGCCGACGTCGACGTATGCACTGTTCCAGCCGGCGGTGCCGCCCACGGTGTCGCTGAGGTTCGCGGACGTGAGGACGGCGACGTTCGAAGTGTTGATGGTGTCGGAGAACAGGAAGAACTTGCTGTGCATCACCGCCTTGCCCGGCCGGTCGCCGATGCAGGCGTTGTCCTCCTCGCAGCGCTTCACCCACGACGACGCGCTCGTGTCGGTGCCGATCGCCTCCTCGAGCTCCTGGTGCGGCGCGTCTTCGGCGGCGCCGCTGTCGGCGACGACGTGGACCTGCACGCCGCGGTCGGCGGCGGCGATGAGCCGGTCGACGATGTCCTGGTCGCGAACGTGGAATGCCGCGGTGCGGATCGTCGAGTCGGGCGCGGCGCCGTCGATGAGCTTGATGAACTCGTCCTTGATCTCGGTACCGCCACCTGCGGTGTTGAAGACCGCTTTCGTGGTGACGCGCTCCACCGGGATGGCGGCGGCGGGCGTACCGAAGGCGATGGCCGCGAGGATGCTCGCCGCGGCCACGGCGAGCCCTCGGGCAACTTGTTTGTGCACGCGTTGCTCCTGCTCAGGTAGGGGTGTGGCAACGCTCTCGACGCTAGGTAGCGCCGGCATAGGTTCGCCATAGGTGGACAATGGCCGGATGGAGCACGACTTCGACGTCGCAGTCGTCGGGTCCGGGTTCGGTGGCAGCGTCACCGCACTACGGCTGGCGGAGAAGGGCTATCGGGTGGTGGTGCTCGAGGCCGGCAGGCGGTTCGCCCCCGAGCAGCTGCCGAGGACGTCCTGGCAGCTGCGCAGGTTCCTGTGGGCGCCGCGGCTGGGCTGCTACGGCATCCAGCGGATCAGCGTGCTGCGCGACGTGGTGGTGCTCGCCGGCGCCGGTGTCGGCGGCGGCTCACTGGTGTACGCGAACACGCTGTACGAGCCGCCTGAGCCGTTCTTCCGCGACCCGCAGTGGCGCGACATCACCGACTGGCAGGACGAGCTGCGTCCGTTCTACGACCAGGCGCGGCGGATGCTGGGCGTCACGGAGAACCCGACCATGACGCCGTCGGACGAGGCGATGCGCACGGTGGCGGACCAGATGGGCGTCGGGCACACGTTCCGGCTGGCGCCGGTCGGGGTGTGGTTCGGCAAGCCGGGGGAGACCATCGACGACCCGTACTTCGGCGGCGCCGGTCCGTCGCGTACGGGCTGCATCCAGTGCGGGTCGTGCATGACCGGCTGCCGGTTCGGGGCGAAGAACACGCTGCCGAGCAACTACCTGTACCTGGCGGAGCGGCTCGGGGTGGAGGTCCGGGCGCTGACCACGGTCACCGAGGTGCGCCCGCTCGCGGACGGCCCCGGGTACGCAGTCGCCACCGTACGTACCGGCAGCAGCGCCGGGCGGGCGTCGCTGACCGCCGAGCACGTGGTGTTCGCGGCGGGCGCGCTCGGCACGCAGCGGCTGCTGCACCGGATGCGCGCCGACGGCGTGCTGCCCGACCTCTCGCCGGCGCTCGGCCGGCTCACCAGGACCAACTCGGAGGCGCTGCTCGGCGCGATCCGCCCGCGCGGCGACGGCGACTACACCAAGGGCGTGGCGATCACGTCCTCGTTCCACCCGGACGAGCACACGCACGTGGAACCGGTCAGGTACGGCAAGGGCAGCAACTTGATGGGCCTGCTCGCGACGGTGCTGGTCGACGGCGGCGGCAAGGTGCCGCGCTGGCTGCGTTGGGCCAGGGAACAGTCGAAGCATCCGCTGGACTTCTTCCGGTCGCTGGACGTGCGCGGCTGGTCCGAGCGCACGGTGATCGCGTTGGTCATGCAGACGCTGGACAACTCGCTCACCGTGTCGCTGCGGCGCGGGCCGTTCGGGCGGCGGCTGACGTCCAGGCAGGGGCATGGTCAGCCGAACCCGACCTGGATCCCCGTCGCGCACGAAGCGGTGCGCCGGCTGGCCAAGGTGATCGGCGGCAAGCCGGGCGGCACCTGGGGCGACGTGTTCAACGTGCCGATGACCGCGCACATCCTCGGCGGCTGTGTCATCGGGGGCGATGCCGACGAGGGCGTCATCGACGCGTACCACCGGGTGTACGGACACCCCGGCCTGCACGTCGTCGACGGGTCGGCGGTCAGTGCGAACCTGGGGGTGAACCCGTCGCTGACCATCACCGCCCAGGCCGAGCGCGCGATGTCACTGTGGCCGAACCGCGGTGAGCCGGACGCGCGGCCGCCGCTCGGCGACCCGTACCAGCGGCTGGCGCCCGTCCCGCCGGCGCACCCGGCGGTGCCGGCCGGCGCTCCGGCCGCGCTGCGGCTCCCCGACCCCGACCCGCGGCCCTAGCAACGCCGAAGGGACCACGGGCGCGTGGCCCGTGGTCCCTGTGGGTGTGGCGGGGTCAGCCCTGGACGGCGCTCATGTCCATCCACATGACCTCCCAGATGTGGCCGTCCAGGTCGGCGAAGCTGCGGCCGTACATGAAGCCCTGGTCGTTGGCCTCGTTGGCCTCGGCCGCGCCGGCGGCGAGGGCCTTGTCGACCAGGTCGTCCACCTGCTGCCTGGAGTCTGCGGACAGGCCGAGCAGCACCTCGGTGGTGCTGGTCGCGTCCGCGACCGGCTTCTTGGTGAAGGTCTGGAAGAACGGCTCCACCAGCAGCATCACGTAGATGTCGTCCGCGACCACCATGCAGGTGGCGTTCTCGTCGGTGAAGTTCTGGTCGAAGGTGTAGCCGAGCTTGGTGAAGAAGTCGACGGACTTGTCGAGGTCCTTGACCGGCAGGTTCACGAAGATCTTTGTGGGCATCGAATACTCCTTGGTGTCAGCGGCGGACGATGGTGGCGAGGGACTTGGTCTGCGGCCAGCGGCCCCAGGCGATCAGGGCGGCGACGATGCCGAGCAGTGCGGGGGTGAGGGTCAGGGCGCCGGCGTCGAGCACGGTCAGGCTGGTGATGACCGCGCCGATCATGGTGAGGACGAGGCCGGTCGCGGCCAGCCCGGACAGCCGGGGGATCACCAGGCCGATGGCGCCGGCGAGCTCGACGATACCGACGAAGTAGCGGAACCACTGGCCGAGGCCGATCACGCTGAACATCTCGACGGCCGTCGCCTCACCCATCAGTTTCGGGACCGCCGCGGCGACGAGGAAGAACGCGGCGAGCAGGATCTGGACGACCCAGAGCGTGATGTTCAGGCCGCGGCCGCGGCTGCGGCCGGCGGTGCGGGGTTCGGTGGTGGTCTGGGCGGTCATGGTCGTGTCCTCTCGGTGCCTCGCCCGGTGTTGCGGTCACGGGTATCGACCCCAGTGCTCGCGGAAAGTCATCGTTGCCGCGATGAATTTCTTTTCCGCGCCGGGTCTGTACCGTCATGAGATGCTCCTCACGGGTGGGTGACACCAAGATCGATGGAGGCGAATAGCCGTGACCACGGCAGACCACCGCGTGGTGGGCGAGGACTTCCTCAAGGAGACCGACACCTACCGCCGTGAGTTGCTTGCGCATTGTTATCGCATGTTGGGTTCCGTGCACGACGCAGAGGACATGGTCCAGGAGACCTACCTGCGCGCGTGGCGTTCCCACGAACGTTTCGAGGGCCGGTCGTCCATACGCACCTGGTTGCACCGGATCGCTACCAACGCCTGCCTGACGGCGCTGGACAGCAGCAGCCGCCGCATCATGCCCACCGCCCTGGGCGAGCCCAACGGTGACCCCACCGTGGGCGTCGTGGCACGCAGCGAGGTGTCGTGGCTGGAGCCGGTGCCTGACACCATGCTGGAGAGCGACGCCGACCCGGCCAGTGTCGTCGGGTCCAAGGAGAGCGTCCGGCTGGCGTTCATCGCCGCACTGCAGCACCTGCCGCCGCGGCAGCGGGCGGTGCTGGTCCTGCGCGACGTGCTGAAGTGGAAGGCCGCGGAGGTCGCCGAGGCGCTGGAGACGACCACCACCGCGGTGAACAGCATCCTGCAGCGTGCCCGGGCGCAGCTGGAGCAGGTCACTCCCACCGAGGACTCGGTGACCGAGCCGACCGACGCACAGCAGCGCGCGCTGCTCGACCGGTACGTGAAGGCGTTCGAGGACAAGGACGTCGCCGGCATGGTGGAGCTGTTCACCAAGGACGCGATCTGGGAGATGCCGCCGTTCGACGCCTGGTTCCAGGGACCGGACGACATCGCCAGGCTCATCGATCTGCAGTGCCCGGCCAAGGGGCGCGACTCGATGCGGCTGGTCCCCACCTGGGCGAACGGTCAGCCGGCGTTCGGGTTGTACCTGCGTGAGAACGACGACGAGGAGTTCCGGCCGTTCAACCTGCCGGTGCTCACCATGTCCCCTGACGGCGTCTCGTACGTGCACTGCTTCTGCGACCTGAAGCTGTTCGAGACCTTCGGCCTGCCGGCCTCGCTGCCGGCCGACACCCCCGCCGCGTAGCTGGGGACCGGTCGTGGTGGACATGCGCGCGGCGACGCTCGCCGGAGTCGGGCTGCTGGAGCGGGCGGTTGGCTACCTGCTCGGCAGCCTGCACCTGGTCACGCCCGACGCGCTGAGCCATGCCACCCCGTGCCGGGACTGGGATCTCCGCGACCTGTTGCACCACGTCGACGACTCGCTGCTCGCGCTGCACGAGTCGGCCGGCGGGCAGGTGGGGTCGGTCGCCCTACGGCTGCCGCCGGCCGACGGGGAGCTGGTCGCGATCGTGCGCCAGCGGGCCCGTCGGCTGGTGGGAGCGTGGGCGGCGGCGCCGCAGCCGCGGCTGGTCGCGGTCGACGGCCTGCCGATCACGGCCGCCGTCGCCGCTTCCGTGGGTGCGGTGGAGATCGCCGTACACGGGTGGGACGTCGCGCAGGCCTGTGGCCACCACCGGGTGATCCCGCCGGAGCTGGCCGGCGAGCTGCTCGAGCTCACCCCGCTGTTCGTCGACACCGCCGACCGCGGCCGGCGGTTCGCCGACCCCGTCTGGCTGCCGTACGGGTCGAGCATCAGCGACCGGCTGGTGGCATACGTGGGCAGGAACCCGCACTGCGCGCTGGCGAACCGCACCGCGTCGTGGCTCCTGCGCGCCTCCTGACCCCGGTATCGTTGCGCGGGTGATCGGCGAGCTCAGCGCACCTGCGGACGTGGCACCTCCCGGCATCGCGGTCGGGGGGATCGTGGTCATCGTGCTGCTGGTACTCGTGGTGGTGGCGGCCGTCGTCGCCGGCGTGGTGCTGATCTTCCGCAACACCGGTCGGCGCAAGCCGCCCGACCGAGGGCCCGGCCGGTGAGCGTCGCGTCAGGCGACGACCGCGAGGACGAGCCCGCACGCGGCGGAGGCCGCGTTGGCGAGCACGGCGACCGGCCACAGCACCCACCGCAGTCGGTAGCGGCGCAGCGTGAGCGACAGCAGCGCCCCCTCGACGAGGCACACCAACGCCTCGCCGACGAGGAACGCCACGGCGTAGCCGCCGGCCGTGTGCTGGTAGCGGCTCACGCCGAGCCAGAGCAGCGGGTGCGTGACGACGTTGACGCCGACGGCGGCGAGCAGGGCCGTACGCAGCCGCACACCGTGCCTGCCGGCGAGCACGCACCGTAGACGGGCAGCTCGACCAGGAGGGTGACCGCGAACGCGGCGGCGTAGCTCATCTCGACGTGCCGCCGCGGCTCGTCGGCACGGTCGGGCTGGCGCTGGTGGCGGTGGTGGCGCTCGGGCTGGCGCTGCGGGCACCGCTGGCGACCACGGCGCTCGCCCTGATGGCGTTCGGCGTGCTGCACAACGTGCTTGAGCTGCGGTACGTCGGCGGCCGGTTCGCCACCCTGCTCTCCGGCACGTTCCTGCGCCTGCTCGTCGCGCTCATCACAGGCATTGTCATCTGTCGCCTCGCCGGCGCGGTCTTCAGTGGGGGTTGGGCGGTGCTGGCGGAGATCGTGCTCGCGTACGGGCTCATCGTCGCCGCTGCCTGGCTGGGGTTGCGGCGCCGGCCGTGGCTGCTGGCCGGCGCACTCGCCGTGGTGGTGCTCGCCGTGCTGACCTCCGTGCGCTGGCCGGCGTACCACGTGGTCGTCATCACGCACCTGCACAACCTGGTGCCGTTGGCGTTCCTGTGGGAGTTCTCCGCGACCATGCCACGCCGGCCGCGCCGTGCGCTCCGCGTCACCCAGCTGGCCTGGCTGCTCGCCGTCCCCGCGCTGATCCTCGCCGGCGTCGCGGACGGGCTGATGGCCGACGGTTCCGCGGCGGTGGAGAAGTTCGCCGGCGCGCCCGCGGTGGTCGCCGCGAGCACGACCCCGCCGGGGATGTGGGGCACCACGGTCGGGCTGCGGTTCCTGACCGTGTTCGCGTTCCTGCAGCTGATGCACTTCGTGGTGTGGGTGTGGTTCCTGCCGCGCTACGCGCCGGCGGCGGCACGTGCCTTCGGCGCGCGGGTACCCTGGCTGCGCGGCTGGCGCGCGTGGGCGCTCGGCCTCGGCGTGGGCGCGCTGCTGGTGGTCCTGTTCGTCGTCGACTACGAGCAGGGCCGCACGGTGTACGCGGCGCTGGCCAGCTACCACGCGTACCTGGAGCTGCCGGTCCTGCTGGCCATGCTGATGGGCCTCGCCGGGATGGGTGCCAAGGCGGGTCGCTGAGCCGGTAGCCGTCTCCTGCCGTTCACCGACCCGTAGGCAATGCCTCACCCGGGACTCGTCTTGTCTTATCAACTTGCGCCTAGCGTCAGGACCGTCCCCCGAAGTTCAGCCGATCCCCGATCGGAGAGACGAATGCATCGTCGTGCCCTACGACATCTGACCGCGTCCGTCGGCATTGGCCTGCTGCTGGCCGGTTCGGCCGCCTGCGGCACCGGAGCCGCGTCCAGTGACGACACCCTGGTGTTCGCGGCCATCCCCAGCGAGGAAGAAGACAACCCGAGACAGTCGTACCAGAAGGTCGTCGAGCGGTTGGAGGAGGCGACCGGCAAGAAGGTCGAGGTCAAGCAGACCACCAACTACAACGGCGTGATCGAGGGCCTGAAGTCAGGCACCGTGGACATCGGTGTGCTCGGGCCGTTCAGCTACGTGCTCGCGAAGAAGGTCGGTGCGAAGATCTCGCCGGTCGCCGTGCTCGCCGAGGACAAGAAGCAGCCGACGTACCTCAGCTACGGCATCACGCAGGGCGACAACAAGGACGTGAAGTCGATCAAGGACTTCGAGGGCAAGAAGGTCTGCTTCGGCGACCCCGCGTCGACGTCCAGCTACCTGTTCCCCCGCGCCGGGTTGAAGGACAACGACATCGACCCGGACAAGGACGTCAAGCCGGTGATGGCAGGTGCGCACGACCTGTCGATCCTGTCGGTGAAGTCCGGCAAGTGCGACGTGGGCTTCGCGGCCGACACCTACGTCGAGCACACCATGCCGGAGAAGGGCAGGATCAAGAAGGGCGACATAAAGGTGGTATGGCGCAGCGTGCCGATTCCTGAGTCGCCGATCGCCGTACGCAACGACCTGCCGAAGAAGGTCAGGAACCAGATCTCCAGCACCCTCGTCGACGAGCTCAACAAGGACTGGCTGGTGAAGAGCGGCGAGTGCAAGGACGCCGAGTCTTGCGTGGTCGCGAGCGACGCGGCGTACTGGGGCTACCTGCCGATCGAGGACAAGGACTACGCGCCGATCCGCAGGGTCTGCGCGGTCACGAAGGACAAGCAGTGCGAGGGCGAGGAAGCATGAGCGCCCTGCACACGGAGCCGGCCACCGCGGTGGCCGGCTCCGCGCCGGTTGCCGGCCAGGAGCCGGTGGTCGTGCGCGGGTTGGTGAAGAAGTACGGCTCGGTGCTCGCGTGCGACCAGCTCGACCTGTCGGTGCGGCGCGGCGAGCTGGTCGCGCTCGTGGGCAGGTCGGGTTCTGGCAAGTCGACGTTGCTGCGGGTGCTGAACGGCCTGGTGGCGCCGTCCGCCGGCGAGGTGCGGGTGCTCGACGAGGACGTGCGCACGCTGCGGTCCGCGCAGCTGCGGGCGCTGCGGCGCCGGGTCGGCATGGTGTTCCAGCAGTTCCAGCTGGTCGGTCGGTTGACGGCGATGGAGAACGTGCTCACCGGCGCGCTCGGCCGCGTACGCGGCCCGCGGTACGGGGTGTTGACCTGGCCGAAGGGCTACCGGCGGGAGGCGATCGAGCAGCTCGACCGGGTCGGCCTCGGCGACCGGGCGTTCCAGCGCGTGGACACGCTTTCCGGTGGACAGCAGCAGCGGGTGGCGATCGCGCGGATGCTGATGCAGCGGCCGGCGCTGGTGCTCGCCGACGAGCCGGTCGCGTCGCTCGACCCGGAGACGTCGGCGCAGGTGCTCGACATCCTGTTCCGCATCTGCGGCGAGGACGAGCTGACTGTGCTGTGCAGCCTGCACCAGGTCGACCTGGTGCTCGAGTGGGCGCACCGGGTGGTGGGCATGCGCTCGGGCGCGATCGTCCTCGACGCGCCTGCCGACGGGCTGGCCAGGCAGCGGCTGGACGCCGTCTACCGGGACGTCTGACCGGGGATGAGCAATCCTGCGCAGGCTCTCGCGCCGCCGTTGACTATCCGGCGGTTGGTGACGCCGGCGACCGTGCTGACGTTCGTGCTGCTGGCCGTCGGCTCGCTGGCGTACCTGGACTTCGACTTCAGTCGGCTCGGCCAGTCCATTGCGGCGGTGCCGGACATCGCCGCCCGGGCCCTGCCGCCCGACCCCGGGGTGCTGCCGCAGGCGCTCGCTACGGCTGTCCAGACGCTGTGGATGGCGGTGCTCGGCACGGCGTTGGCCACGGTGGCGGCCGCGGCCGTCGCGTTGCTGGCGGCGCGGCCGACGTCGCCGCACCCGGCGCTTCGGCTGGTCGCGCGCGCTGTCGTGGTGGTGTGCCGGGTGATCCCGGACATCGCGTTCGCGTTGTTCTTCGTGGTGAGTACGGGCATCGGCCCGCTGCCCGGCGTGCTCGCGCTCGCGTTGCACTCGATCGGCATGCTCGGCCGGCTGTTCACGGAGGCGATCGAGCGGATCGACGAGAGCGCGCTCGAGGCCGTCGCCGCCGGCGGTGCCACCTGGACGCAACGGGTGACCGCGGGCGTGCTGCCCCAGGTGGTGCCGGCGTTCCTCGCGGCGACGCTGTACCGGCTGGACGTCAACTTCCGCGGTGCCACGCTGCTCGGCTTCGTCGGCGCCGGCGGCATCGGCACGCTGCTGCAGAGATACGGCAGCGCACCGACGACGTACGCGCAGCTGGCCATGGTGGTGATCGTGATCATGGCGTGCTGCCTGCTCTTCGAGGCGGTGTCCGTCGTGCTGCGGCGCACGGTGGGCGGGCTGTTGCTCGACCGGCCGGGTCGCGCCGCGGACACCGTGGTCGCCGACGTACCGCGGTTCGACCGCTCCCGGCTCGTCGTGCCCTGGACGTCTGCGCGCCGGCGGGTCTGGGCGCTCGGTACCGGTACGGCGCTCGTGGTGCTCGTCGCGGCTGTGCTCGTCGACATCCACGTCGGCGACCTGGTGCAGCTAACCCGCGGCTTCGGTGGCACGGTGCTCGAGTTCCTGCCCACCGCCGCGACCCTGTTGGACGCGCCAGCCGGTGTGCCGTTCTGGGTGGAGCTGGTGCAGGGCGTCGGCCAGACGCTCGCGCTCGCGTTCGTCGCGATCCTGCTGTGCGTGGCGTTCGGCGTGCCGTGGGGGATGCTGGCGGCGGCGAACATCTCGCCGCACCGCCTGCTCTACGTGCCCGCCAGGGCGGGCCTGGTGCTCGCGCGCTCGGTGCCCGAGTCGGCGGTGGCGGTGCTGGCGATCGCGGTGTTCGGCCTGGAGCCGGTGACCGCGGTGCTGGTGCTCGCGCTCGCCGTGTGCCCGTTCCTCGCCAAGCTGGTCGCGGACGTGGCGGAGGAGATCCAGCCGGGGCCACGCGAGGGCGTGTTCGCGGCCGGGGCCAGCTCACCGCAGGAGTTCGTCGTCGGCGTGTGGGGGCAGGTGGTGCCGGCGGTGACGAGCAGCATCCTGTACGCGTTCGACACCATGGTGCGGGCGATCCCGATCCTCGGCATCATCGGCGTCGGCGCGCTCGGCTACACCATGTCGCGGGCGTTCTCGTTGCTCGAGTACGACCTGGTGGGCGCGATCATCGCTGCGCTGTTCGTCGTGATCCTCGCCATCCAGCTGGTCTCCGACCGGCTCCGCGCCGCGCTGTCGTAAGGCCGACGGGTGTTCATCTCGGCGCCATCTCCGGTGCCGGGCCGTGTTCACCGAACCGGCTCAGCATGGTTGTCATGACAACTCGTCCGACCTACTTGGAGCTGGCCGACCTGCTCGCCGTCGAGCTGAAGACCGCACCGGCGGGCACGAAGGTGCCGTCGGAGCACGACCTGGTGGCGGCGCACGGCGTCAGCAGGATCACCGCACGGGCGGCGCTGCAGGAGCTGGAGCTGCGTTACCTCGTACGGCGAGTGCGCGGCGCGGGCACGTTCGTGCGGCGGCGGATCGACTACGTCATCGACAAGAACCTGCCGCCGAGCTTCTCCGCTACGGTCGCGGCCGCAGGCGGCGCACCGGGCAGCCGGCTGCTCGGCGTCGTCCGGCGTGCGCCCGACCGCGGCAGCACGTACGAGCAGGAGATCGCCGACGGCGGTGACATCGTGGAGATCCACCGGGTGTCGCTCGTCGACGGCGTGCCCGCGAACGTCGCGACCATGCGGATGTCCGGCAAGCAGCTGCCCGACATCGAGGAGCACCTCGACGACGACGTGTCGGTGCATGCGCTGCTGCAGGAGGTCTACGGCATCACGCTGCGCAGGTGGCGACACCAGGTGACGCTCGACGTGCCTGACACGACGGTCGCCAGCCTGCTCGGCGACGAGGCGCCCCGGCCCTGCTGGTACGCGGAGAGCCTCAACCGCATCGAGGGCACTACGCAGCTCGGTGAGTACGCGTCCAGCTGGGCGCATCCGCAGGTGATCCGCAAGGTCTTCCAGATCGAGGAGGAACGGCAGTGACAGTCGCCAGTCAGGACCTGATGCGGCAGCGGCGCGCCGAGCTGCTCGCCCGTGCCACCCGCGAGGAGCTCGACCCGGTGGCCGAGGAAGTGCTCGCCGCCATCGCCGAGCAGCCGGTCGTGCTGTCCGGGCCGGACGTCGGCATGGTCATGCTGCAGCTGCGTGAACCCGTTGCGGAGGAACGGTTCTACGTCGGCGAGATGCTCGTCACCCAGGTGGAGGTGGAGCTCGCCGGCGAACGCGGCTGGTGCATGCGGATGGGTGACGACAAGCGCGCCGCGCTCGCCGCGGCGTTGCTCGACGCGGCCGCCGAGGGCACTGCACGGGAGCCGGTCGACGCGCTGTGCCTGCGGGTGGCCGAGCGGGAGGCGCGTGCCGCGCGAACGGAGTGGGCGTCGATCGCGCCGACCGAGGTGAAGTTCGAGGAGCTCGACTGATGGCCGTCACCGAGCTGACCAGCCTGGGTCGCAAGGCCCGCGCGGCGCGGCTCGACCCGCTCGCCGCGCAGCGGGTGTTCGACGCGCTGCTGCACACCCTCGCCAACCCTGGCGTGCCGGCGACGATCGCCGTACCTGCCGGGGTGCCGCCGGCGCTGTTGCCTGCCGTGACGCTCGCCGACGTCGAGGTGACCATGACCGTGCTCACCGACGACGACTGGGCGGACGCCGTCTTCGCGGTCACAGGTGCGCGCCGCGCGGCACTCGCCGACGCCGGTCTGGTCGTCGCGCTGCGCCCCGTCGACGCGGGCGAGGTGCGGTCGCTGTGCCGCGGCACAGCGGAGGCGCCGGAGAGCGCAGCGCGTCTGGTCGCGGCGGTCGAGGCAATCGGGGGCGACGCGGGTACGGAGCTGACGCTGCGCGGCCCTGGCGTGCCAGGCGTTCGGCAGCTGTGCGTCCGCGGGCTCGATCCCGCGGTGGTGCGGGCACTGGCCGAGGCGAACACCGAGTTCCCCGCCGGCGTCGACGCCCATCTGGTGGCCGCCGACGGAACCGTGGCGTCGATACCGCGCGGTACCGAGGTCCGAGTAGCGAGGGAGAACTGATGGGATACGCGGGAGCCCGTGGCGGGCTGGAGGCGATCCTCGCCGCCGAGCGACTGACCAAGCGGTCGCGGCTCACGGCCGACGGCCCGTGGCTGGGCCTCGACCAGGTGACCGGGCGGCTGCGGCTGGCCGTCGACCGGGTGCAGGGCGAGGGCGGGCTGTGGGCGCCGGAACTCGCGGCGCGTGCGTTCCGGCAGGCCGAGGGCGACGTGATCGAGGCCGCGCAGCTGGTGCGCTCGTACCGGTCGACGCTGCCCCGGCTGGCGTACAGCGAGCCCGTGCACGCGAACGAGATGACCGTGCTGCGCCGGATCGTGCCCGCGTACCGCACACCACCCGGACCACAGCTGCTCGGCCGCACGCTCGACTACACCGGCCGGCTGGTCGACCGCACGCCGGAGGCGGACGCCAAGGCCGAGGCGACGCGGCTGGCGCACGAGCCGCTGCCCGAGGGCGACGACGACGGCGGCGGGGAGCTGCGCAAGCCGGTGCGGCTGCTCGACGTACTGCGGTCGATGGACCTCGCCGTCGACCGGCGGCTGCCCGACGACCCGCAGCCGTACGACATCACGAGGAAGCCCGCGAAGCCGGGTGCGCCGCGCTCGGCGTGGCTGGCCACCATGGCGCGCGCGGAGACCGGTGCGCTGATGAACCTGTGGTACCGCAACATCCTCGGCCCGGACGGCTACATCCACGAGGTGACGCTCGGCGAGGTGCGGCACGGCTACCTGCCGGTGCGGGTGACGCACCCGCACACCGGTGAGCCGGTCGACATCGGCACCGTGCGGGCGACCGAGACCGAGGCGATCGAGGACCTCGACGGCCTGGACGAGGACCGTACGAAGTTCGACGTCGGCTACGGCTTCTGCCTCGGCCACAACGAACGCAAGGCGATCGCCATGGCCAACCTGGACATCTCCGCGTGGCGCGACGGTGGCCGGTCGGCGCTGCAGCAGTCGATCCTGCTGACCACCGACGGGCTCGACTCGTCCGGCTTCCTCGAACACCTGAAGCTGCCGCACTACGTGACGTTCCGCTCGATGGTGGAACGCAAGCAGGCCGTGCGCGCGGCGCTTGCGGAGATGGCCGCGAACGACGAGCAGACGGCCACCATGGCGGAGCTGCTCGCCGACCAGCCGCCTGAGATGGACTGCGTCTCGTCGATCTCCGCCGACAGGGAGCCGGCCCGATGACCGCCATGGCCGACGTGCTCGACGGGACCGCAGAAGCGGAGACCTTCGGGCTGCTCGACGAGGTGAGCAAGCGGGAGATCCGCCGCGCCATCCTCACCGCTGTGGCGGTGCCCGGCTACCAGGTGCCTTTCGGCTCCAGGGAGATGCCGGTCTCCCGCGGCTGGGGCTCCGGCGGCCTGCAGGTGACGCTCGGCATCGTCGCGCCTGACGACAAGGTGAAGGTGATCGACCAGGGCGACGACGCCGGCGTGAACGCGGTGAACCTGCGGCGGCTGATCGTCGGGCACACCGGCTGCGAGGAGGAGTCGGACTCCCGCGCGGCGACCATCGTGCAGAGCAGGCACCGCATCCCCGAGGACCCGATGCGGGACGACCAGGTGCTCGTGCTGCAGGTGCCTGTGCCCGAGCCGCTGCGCGGCGTCGAGCGCGACATGCGTGAGCAGACGCGGATGCACGCGGAGGCCGACTACTCGCGGATGTGGGTCGCGCTGTACGAGGACATCGTGCGCAACGGTGGAATCACGAAGTCGACCGGCTACCCGTGTCTGGTAGGCGGCCGCTACGTCATCTCCACCACGCCGATCCCGCGGTGGGACGTGCCGAAGCTGCACCACGCAGAGCACCTCACGCTGTTCGGCGCCGGCAGGGAGAAACGCATCTACGCGGTGCCGCCGCACACCGACGTGCAGCCGCTGACGTTCGAGGACGTGCCGTTCGAGGTCGAGCGCACGCCCGGCGCGCGCTGCGTCAAGTGCGGGGCGGAGGAGGCGTTCTTCGTCTCCACCCCGGCGGCCGACGGCACGGAGAGCTGGCTGTGCAGCGACACCGACTGGTGCGACAGGCGGCGCGCGACCGGCGAGGAGGAGACGCAGTGACGTTGACCGAAGAAGCGGTGATCCCGGCGACAGCCGGCGAGGTGCCGCAGTGGGCGTTGAAGGTGGCCGGCCTGGGCCGGGTGTACGGCGCGGGTGGTGCGGCCGCGGTCGCCGGCACCGGGCCCGAGCACGACACGGTCATCAGCCCGTCGACCGGCGCGGTCGTCGCCGCCTGGGACGTGTCGTTCGAGGTGGCGCCTGGCGAGGCGCTCGGCGTGGTCGGCGAGTCCGGCTCAGGCAAGAGCACCGTGGTGCGGTGCATAGCCGGCGACGACACGGCGACCGCCGGCAGCGTCTACCTGCGCGGCTACGGCGACGGCGCGGTGAGCATCCTCGACCTGTCGCCGTCCGTGCGCAGGAAGCTGCGCGTCGACCAGGTGTCCGTCGTCTACCAGGACCCCGCCGCCGGGCTCGACCTCGGCGTGACGGCCGGCGGCAACGTCGCCGAGCCGCTGACGGCGAGCGGCTGGCGGCACTACGGCAAGATCCGCGCCCGCGCCGCCGAGCTGCTGCGCCGCACCGAGGTGCCTGAGGCCCGGATGGACCACCTCGTACGCACCTTCTCCGGCGGTATGCGGTAACGCGTACAGCTGGCGAAGGCGCTGGCGAACCAGCCACCTGTGGTGCTCCTCGACGAGCCGACCACAGGGCTGGACGCGTCGGTGGCCGCGGGAGTGCTCGACCTGATCCGCGGTCTGCTGGAGGAGTTCCAGCTCGCCGCACTCGTCATCTCGCACGACTTCGCGGTCATCGAGATGCTCACCGACCGGGTTGCTGTGATGCAGCACGGTCGCGCGGTGGAGACCGGCCTGACCGACCAGGTCTTCGAGGACCCGCAACACCCGTACAGCCAGCGGTTGGTCGCCGCCGCGCGTGGATGACGAGGAGCAGACATGCCAGCTGCCGAGGAGCCGGTGCTCGCGGTCCGTGGGTTGGTCAAGGAGTTCACGCTGCACCTGATCGACGGTCGCCGGGTGCCCGCACTCGACGGCGTCGACCTGGACGTACACGCGGGCGAACACGTCGTGCTCGCCGGCGCGAGCGGTGCCGGCAAGTCCACGTTGCTGCGCTGCGTCTACCGCACGTACCTGCCAGGCGGTGGCGAGGTGCTGTTCCGCCGCGGCGACGGGTCGCGGGTCGATCTCGCGGCGCTGCCGGACGCTGAGGTCGCGAAGCTGCGCGGCCGGGAGATCGGCTACGTCTCGCAGTTCCTGAAGACCGAGCCGCGCAAGGCGACCGCAGACGTGGTCGCGGGCGCGGGCGTCGCGCGCGGCATGTCGGCGGGCGACGCGCGGTCGGCTGCGGCCGACGCGCTCGAGCGGCTGAACATCGAACGCAAGCTGTGGGCGATGTACCCCACGGTGCTCTCCGGTGGGCAGAAGCAGCGGGTGAACCTGGCGTCCGGGCTCATCTCGCCGCCGCGGCTGCTGCTGCTCGACGAGCCGGTGTCCGCGCTCGACCCGGTGAACCGGGAAGCCGTGCTGGGCCTCATCGAGCGGCTGACCGGCGCCGGGGTCGCCGTGCTTTCTGTCTTCCACGACCTGGAGGCCATCGAACGGCTGGCCGACCGGGTGGTGGTGCTCGGCGGCGGCCAGGTGGTCGCCAGTGGCCCGCCGACGGAGATCCTCCGCGACCCCGCCTACGACCTCGAGGTGGCCAGGTGACGAGGCTGTGCATCCACAATGTGCGGGCGGTGCTGCCCGACCGGGTGCTCGACGACGCGGTCGTGGTCGCCGAGGACGGTGTGCTCGTGGACGTCGCCGAGCGGGCCGGCCCGCCGCCGCCCGCGGCGGTGGACGGGCGTGGCGCGTACCTCCTGCCCGGGCTCGTGGACACGCACAGCGACGGGCTGGAGAAGGAGCTACAGCCGCGTCCCGGCGTGGAGTTCGACGTCGGGTTCGGCCTCGCCAGCTTCGAGGGCAGGGTGCGTGCCGCCGGCATCACCACGGTCTTCCATGCCACCGGGTACTACGGCGACGACAGCAAGAACCGCTCGATCGAAGGCGCGCTGGTGCGGGAGCGGGCGATCAGGACCAGGATGTGCGACGGGCAGGCACAGCTCGACCACCGCATGCTGTTCCGGCTGGACGCCCGCGACCCCGACGGTCTCGCCGCGCTCGGCGAGACGCTGGAGTACTACCGCGCAGAGACCGTGCCGCCGTTGGTCAGCTACGAGGACCACACGCCGGGGCAGGGCCAGTTCCGCGACCTCGACGCGTACGCCAGGCTCTACCTCGGCGAGCACGACCGGACCACCGCGCACCAGCTGATGGCCGCGCGGATCGCCGAACGCGACGGCCGGGTGTGGCACCGCGAGGTGGCGCTCGACTGGCTCGTGCATCGCAACGGCACCGTACGGGTGCTCGGCCACGACCCGGTGACGGCCGACGAGGTCGCCGACCTGGCCGCCGTCGGCGTCGCCGTGGCGGAGTTCCCCACCACGCTCGCGGCCGCGCACGCCGCGCGCGAGTACGGGCTGCTCGTCGTCGCCGGTGCGCCGAACGTGCTCAGGGGCGGCTCGCACAGCGGCAACGTCGCGGCCGCCGACCTGATCGCCGAAGGTCTCGTCGACGGTCTGTCCAGCGACTACATGCCGTTCAGCATGATCGGTGCCGCGTTCCGGCTGGCCCGCGACGGCCGGGCGCCGCTGCCGGTCGCGGTCGGGCTGGTGACGCGGGGTGCGGCGCGGGTCGCCGGGCTCGCCGACCGCGGCCGGCTGGAGGTCGGCGCGCGGGCGGACCTGGTGCTGGTGACCGAGGACGCCGGCTGGCCGACCGTCCGCTCCACCTGGAGCGCGGTCGACGACCGGGTGCTGGTGGGGAGCTGACCGTGGCCGCCGAGGACGTCCTGCACCCGGCGCTGCTGCGCGCAGCGGCGGCCGGCGTGGCCGCGGCGAACGACGCCCGCGCACGGCACGACCGCGCCGAGCTGGCCGCCTCCGTCGGGCGCGGGGCGGACGGCACCGCGACGATGCGCATCGACGAGATCGTCGAGGCCGCCATCCTCGCCGTGACCGGTGACGTCAACGTGCTGTCCGAGGAGTGCGGCTGGCTCGACCGCGGGTCCGCGTACACGGTGGTGCTCGACCCGCTCGACGGCTCGGCCAACGCCGCCGCCGGCGTGCCGCTGTCCGCGTTCAGCGCAGCGTTGGTGGATGACGGAGCGTTCACCCAGGCACTGACCGTGTGGACGGAGACCGGCAGCCGGTGGTGGGCGGTCGCAGGTGCGGGCAGCTCGGGGCTGCGCACAAGCGGGCGGACGGAGCTGCCGGGCGCCGCCGTATCGCTGCTGCGGCCGCACCCGGCGAACGCCACGGCGGCCGCCGCCTGGTGGCGGGCGGCCAGTGCGGCCGGACGGGTGCGGGTCCTGTCCTCCTCGTGCCTGGAGGCCGCGCTGGTCGCCACCGGCGCCACCGACGCGTTCGCGGACGCCTGCACCGACACGCACCGGTTGGTGGACCTGGCCGCGGCCGTGGTGCTCCTCGACGCGGCCGGCGGCGCGGTACGCGACGTCCACGGCCGGCCGCTGGAGTTCGACACCGACCTGACCCGCCGCTGGAGCGGCGTCGTGGCGGCGACCCCGGAACTGGCCGACGACCTCGCCGCATTGCTGGCCGACCCGCCGAGGTCGCCGCAGGGAACGGCTCGCCGCCGGCCGCCGTCGTAGCCCGAATCCAAATGGGCGGGGGACTAGTTCGCGGTGGCGACCATTGTTCCGTCGACGGTAAAGGCCATGGGGCGCGCGGCGCGAGGCGTGGGGGCGGACATTGCGCCGGTGCCGAAGCGCCTCGCGCAGATCGACGATTCGCTTGGCGGCGCGCATCTGCAGCCGTACGCGACGCACCGCAGCCTGTCGTCGGTGGTCGAGGACTGGACGCGGTTCACCAAGCGGTTGACGGAGGTGACCGTCACCACGGGCGACAAACTCCTGGAGACGGTCGACATCTCCGTCACGACAGACAACGAGGGCGGCAACCTGTTCGTCTACGTCCGCTCACCGGAGGCGCGGTGACCGCGGCGATCACCGTCTCCGCCCTGCGACACGTCTCCCCGAAGGCGCTCGGTCACGCTGCCGAGGACTTCGCCGCCGCCCGGTCCACGTTGACCGCCGGCGAGTCCACGTTCACGAACGAGGTCGAGCTCCCGCTCACCGCAGCCCAAGGGTGGCGCGGCGAAGGGCAGCCGGAGGCGTCGGCCGTGGTGCAGACGAACGCGACGGCGATGACCATCATCGCGCTCCGCACGGAGACGGCGCGCAACGCGGTGCTCGGCTTCCAGGCCGCGTTGACGAAGGCGAAGGCGAAGGTCGACGAGGTCATGGACCGTCCCGAGGTGACGACGGGGAAGTGGGAAGTCCACGACGACGGAGGGGTGACCGTCCGCGATCCCGACTACTTCACGCCCGCAGAAGGCGGCCCCGCCGACCCGCAGAAGATGTCCGAGATGAGGATCGCGGAACGGGTCCTGCGCAGCGCGCTGGTGCACGCGAAGGCCGCGGACTCGATCACCGACGAGCAGCTGCGCGGCCTCAGGTGGAACGGCCCCGTGCTGAGTGAGACCGTGCCGACCGGCAGCGGCCCGAGCAACCAGGACCTCCTCGCGCAGGCGGTGGCCGACCGCGACAAGAGTGCTACTCTCCGTCAGGTCTGGGGGACGTCTCCCGTCGAGCTGCTCCAGCCGAACCTGATCACCGGCGAGGACCTGCTCCGGTTCGTCGGCTCGATGACCGGCGTAGACGACCTTCTCGAGGGAGACTTCGGGGGCTTCCTCGTCGACGCCGGGACCCTGGTCGGCCCGCTCGCTGCCGCCAAGGTGCTCAAGGGCGGCAAGGCGCTCGCCGGGGTCTCGACGGCGGCCCGCGCCAAAGTCGACGAGCTCGTCGCGGCTGTGCAAGCGGCGGGCCGGGCCGGTAGGGGTGGTCGCGCGCCCATCCCCGGTCAGGCGTGGGGTGGCTCCGGTCGAACGAGCCAGCAGATCGTCGAGAGCGCGAACACACTGGTCAAGGGCAAGGTGCCGAGGAGCGTGCACTCGTACGACAAACACGCGGCGGGTCAGCGTGCCGGTGAGTCGACGCTCCCACCGCTGCGCGGGGGCGCCGCCGAGAAGGAGGCGCTCGCGCACCGGCACCTCCAGGAGATCGTGACCAACCCGGCCACCAGGGAGGTCCCGATCACCGGTGGCAACTTCAGGGGCGGCCACTACTACATTCGTCCCGACGGCCGCGGAGTCGTGGTCGACGCGCAGGGCGACTTCCGGTACTTCGGCTCGTTCACGTACCCCGGCTAGGAGGAGTAGGTCAGCATGCGATTGGACGACATCACGGGCGTGCGTCTCCGCTCCGTCGCTTACCTGACGCTGCCGGAGTTGGCGGAGGAGCGGTATGTGCGCTACCCGGTCGGGCACGACGTGAGCATGGGTATCGAGCTCGGCACCGAAGGTGGCGGCCGGCTCACGATCTCGTGGCTGACCGAGGGGACCGACGCCCGTGTCGACGTCTCGTGGGGCGGCATCGAAGAACGGTTCCCCAGCGGCAGCCTGACGAGGCTGGACGCGACCGCGTGGCCGGAGTGGGCCGACTTGCTCGGCCGGGGTGTCGAACACGTGCAGAGCGTCGAGGGACTCAAGCCGTTGGAGGCGGGCCGTACCCAGGCCGGCGTACGGCTCGGCTTCACCGACGGTCGCTCGGTCACCGTGGCGCTCGGTGAGGTCACAGAAGAGGGCCGGCTCGAGTACTCGCCCGACAATCTCGTCGTACTGTTCGACAGGACGATTGCGCAGGCGTACGAGCACTCGCTCGCCGAGGAGCCGGACGCCTAGGGCCTTGGCTGTCCCACCCAGTGGGTCGTGAAGATCTCCGCGGTAGGGCGATGGCCTCCGCGGAGGAAGACGCCTACGATCTGGAGACCGTAGCCGTCACACCCTCGGCGGTACGCAACGGAGCGAGGAGGAGTTCCTCATGGCGGACTTTGTCGGCGCTATCGACCAGGGCACCACGAGTACCCGGTTCATGGTCTTCGACCACGGGGGCAACGAAGTCGGCAAGCACCAGCTCGAGCACGAGCAGATCTTGCCGCAGGCCGGTTGGGTGGAACACAACCCGCTGGAGATCTGGGAACGCACCTCGGCCGTGGTGAGGACCGCGCTCAACAAGTCGAACCTCGCCGCCACCGACCTTGCGGCGCTCGGCATCACCAACCAGCGCGAGACCACCGTCGTGTGGAACCCGAAGAACGGCCGGCCGTTCTACAACGCGATCGTCTGGCAGGACACCCGTACCGACCGCATCGCGTCCGCGCTCGACCGGGACGGCAAGGGCGACGTGATCCGGCAGAAGGCGGGCCTGCCACCGGCCACGTACTTCTCCGGCGGCAAGATCCAGTGGATCCTGGAGAACGTCGACGGCGTGCGGGCAGCGGCGGAACGCGGCGAGGCGATCTTCGGCAACACCGACACCTGGTTGCTGTGGAACCTCACCGGCGGCATCCAGGGCGGCGTGCACATCACCGACGTGACCAACGCCAGCCGCACCATGCTGATGAACCTGGAGACCCTCGACTGGGACGACGAGCTGCTGTCGTTCTTCGACATCCCCCGGCAGATGCTGCCGGAGATCCGGCCGTCCTCGGACCCGAACTTCTACGGGCAGACGCTCGTCAGCGGGCCACTGGGCGGCATCGTGCCGCTGTCCGGTGACCTCGGCGACCAGCAGGCGGCCACCGTCGGGCAGGTCTGCTTCGCGCCGGGCGAGTCGAAGAACACGTACGGCACCGGCAACTTCATGTTGCTCAACACCGGCACCGAGATCGTCCGGTCGAAGAACGGGTTGCTCACCACGCTGTGCTACAAGTTCGGCAACCAGCCGGCCGTCTACGCGCTCGAAGGGTCGATCGCGGTCACCGGTTCCGCCGTGCAGTGGCTGCGTGACCAGCTCGGCATCATCTCCGGCGCGGCGGAGAGCGAGACGCTCGCGCGGCAGGTCGACGACAACGGCGGCGTGTACTTCGTGCCGGCGTTCTCCGGACTGTTCGCGCCGTACTGGCGTTCCGACGCACGCGGCGCGATCGTCGGGCTGTCGCGGTTCAACACCAACGCGCACCTGGCCCGCGCGACGCTGGAGGCGATCTGCTACCAAGGCCGCGACGTCGCTGACGCCATGGCCAAGGACGCCGGCGTGAAGGTCAGCGTGCTGAAGGTCGACGGCGGGGTCACGGCGAACGAGCTGTGCATGCAGCTGCAGGCGGACATCCTCGGCGTGCCGGTGTCGAAGCCGGTGGTCGCGGAGACCACGGCGCTCGGCGCCGCGTACGCGGCCGGTCTAGCCACCGGGTTCTGGAACAACACGGGCGAACTGCAGGCGAACTGGAACGAGGACAAGCGGTGGGAGCCCACCTGGACCGAAGAGCAGCGTGAGGACGGCTTCGCCGGCTGGAAGAAGGCGGTCGAGCGTACGTACGGCTGGGTGGACGTCGAGTAGCGTTCGGCACCGGCGTGATGTACTGATCTTGATCGCCGAAGAGGGGGAGGCTGTTCCGTGAACACGGGTGCGCTGTCGCCCGACCATCGCGCGGCGTCGCTGCGTCGGATGGCGGACGACGAGTTCGACGTGGTCGTCATCGGTGGTGGCGTCGTGGGTGCCGGAGCCGCACTCGACGCCGTGAGCCGCGGGCTCACCGTCGCACTCATCGAGGCGCGTGACTACGCGGCGGGCACGTCGAGCCGGTCGAGCAAGCTGATCCACGGCGGGCTGCGGTACCTGGAGATGCTCGACTTCGCGTTGGTCAGGGAAGCGTTGCAGGAGCGGGGACTGCTGCTGCAACGCCTGGCCCCGCACCTGGTGCGGCCCGTGCCGTTCCTCTACCCGTTGAAGCACCGCGCCTGGGAGCGCGCGTACGCGGGCACCGGCGTGCTGCTGTACGACGTGCTGGCGTCGGCGTCCGGGCACTCCCGCGGCCTGCCCAGGCACCGGCACCTGGGCAAGCGGCAGGCGCTGCGGATCGCGCCGGCACTGCGCGACGAGTCGCTCGTCGGTGCGTTGCAGTACTACGACGCGCAGGTCGACGACGCCAGGTTCACCATGATGCTCGCGCGTACGGCTGCGCAGTACGGTGCCGCGACCGCGACCGGGGTGCGGGCGACCGGGTTCCAGCGGGAGGGGGAGCGGATCACCGGCGTCAGGGCGCACGACCTGACCGGCGACAGGGAGTTCGTCATCCACGCCAGGCAAGTGGTCAACGCGACCGGCGTCTGGACCGACGACGTACAGCAGCTCGTCGGCCGCGGCCGGTTCCACGTCAAGGCGAGCAAGGGCATCCACCTGGTGGTGCCGCGCGACCGGATCCACCTCGACACCGGGCTGATCCTCCGTACGGAGAAGAGCGTCCTGTTCGTCATCCCGTGGGGCAGGCACTGGATCGTCGGCACCACCGACACCCCGTGGGAGCTCGACAAGGTGCATCCCGCGGCGAGCGCCAAGGACATCGACTACCTGCTCGAGCACGTCAACGCGGTACTGCGGTCGCCGCTTTCGCGTGCCGACGTGGAGGGCGTGTACGCGGGGCTGCGACCGTTGCTCGCCGGGGAGAAGGACGAGACGTCGAAGCTGTCCCGTGAGCACAGCGTGGCGCAGCCGGTGCCCGGCCTGATCGTGGTGGCCGGCGGGAAGTACACGACGTACCGGGTGATGGCGAAGGACGCGATCGACGTGGCGGCGCGCGGCCTGCCCGGGCGGGTACCGGAGTCGTGCACCGACCGTACGCCGCTGGTCGGTGCGAGCGGCTACGCCGTGCGGTGGAACGAGCGGTTCCGGCTGGCGAGCGCGCACGGCCTGCACGTCGCGCGGATCGAGCACCTGCTGCGCCGGTACGGCACCCTGGTCGACGAGGTGCTCGCCCTCGTCGACGAGCGGCCGGAGCTGGGCGAGGCGCTGCCAGGCGCCGACGACTACCTCAAGGTGGAGGCGCTGTACGCAGCCTCGCACGAGGGCATACTGCACCTGGAGGACGTGCTCACCCGGCGTACGAGGGCGTCCATCGAGACCTGGGATCGCGGCGTGGAAGCAGCCGCGGAGATCGGCCGGCTGATCGCCCCGGTACTCGGTTGGGACGAGGAGCGCACCAGCCAGGAGATCGAGCACTACCGGCTACGCGTAGAGGCCGAGCGCGCATCCCAGGAACAAACCGACGACACCGCCGCCGACGCCGCCCGCCTGGGCGCCCCGGACGTCATCGCCTACTGACGCGGGGTCAGTCCTCGGTGAAGGTGTAGGTCGGTAGGTCGGGTTGCTCGTCGGCGGGGCCGTAGACCAGGACGATCTGTTTCCTCGACCCGAGTTCGATGTTTGCCAGGTCGCCGGTCACGCGCTCGCCGTCGACGTAGGCGCGTAGCTCGTCGCCGTCGCCGGTCTCGAGGCCGCCGATCGCGTTCGCGGTGAGGCGCACCTGCCAGGTACGGAACAGCTGCCCCAGGGTGTACCGCTTGCCCGCCGTCGGCGCCTCGACGTGCAGCAGGCCGCCGGCGTCGTGGGTGTGCAGCTCCGACATCCCCGTCTGCGCGACGCCGATGTTCGCCGGCACCTGGACGGGCTTGCCGTCTACCAGGATGTCGAGGTGGCTGTGGAAGTGCTCGGCCGTGCCCTCCATCTCGGTGACGTCCAGGCCGGCCGCGCGGGCGCCCTCGAGCGGGTCGTCAGGCACCGGCCACGGCGGCCTGCCGGTGCCGACCGTCGGTGTCGCCCGAGAACCGCCGCCATCGTCGTCGTCGTCGCCGGTGACCGCCGCCCAGGTGATGGCCGTGGCCAGCAGGACGACGACCACGGCGCCCGCGCCGATGAGCGAGAACCTGATCCGGCGCCGCCGGCGCGCCTCCTCGGCCCTTCGCTGCGCGAGCAGCTCCCTGGCCCGTGCCTTCTGCCCCTTCTTCGAGGCCACCGTGTCCGCCTCCCATGTGTGGTACCGCCTCAGTGGTGAAGACTCCCACGGGCCGGCGATTGTTCCCGGCACGACATGTGCCCATCGTAGGCACCCGCCGTCAGGTGCGTACGTCGAGCCACACCAGCCGGTGGTCCGAGCTCGGTGGCGGCTGGCCGTCGGCCGGCCAGACCAGCCGGGCCAGCGGGTCGTCGGACGTCGGCCAGAACACGGCCGTGCCGGCGACCGGCAGCCCCCGCGACGGCAGGACGTAGTCGACGCGCAGGTTCCCCGGGCCGAACGCCCCCGCGTCGCCGAAGTCCGCCGTGTCGTTCGCGGGATCACCGTCGTGCCCGGCGTTCGCGCCGCCCTGCAGCTCCGCCGCCTGCACCGCGCCCTCGCTCGTCGGGACGTTCCTCGCGTCGATCAGCGGGTGCTCGGTGAACTGCCTGGCGGCGTGGTCGTAGCTGTCCCCGTCGTACGGGTCGGCGTTGTAGTCACCCGCGATGACGAACTGTGCACCTGGCGCGAGGCCGCCGCGGTCGCCGGCGTCGTCGTAGATGTAGTCGCCGGCCCCCGGCGTGACGTAGTCGGCCCAGAACCTGATCTCGTCGTGGTTGCGTCTGCCGTTGCGGTCCTCGGCGCCGTCGAAGGTCGGCGGGGTCGGGTGCGCGGCGAGCAGGTGCACCGTACGCGCCCCGACCCTGATCGGCAGGTCCCAGTGGCTCTTCGAGGACAGCCGTAGCACGTCGAGCACGTCGTCGCCGTACCAAGGCTCGCCGGTCTCCGGGTCGGTCGGCAGCTCCGCGCCCGGTATGTCCTTCCACCGGAACTCCTGGAACGTGCGTACGCGGTCGTCGTCGATCGGGTGCTTGGAGTACACGACCATGCCGTACTGGCCGGGGAAGTCGCCGAACCCGTGCGCGTCGTTGCCGTAACCGGGCTCGCCCACGGTGGTCACGGCCCTGCCGTCGTGGTCGAGGTCGAAGCCGGTGGGGACGCCGGTGTTGCTCGGCGCGACGTACCGGTACGGGTACTCGATCGGGTGCGCGCCGCGTTGGCCGACGGAGAGGTAGTTGCGCTGGAACAGCTCGGCCGCCTCGCCGTCGGCGTCGTGGTCGAACTCGTTCACGAGCAGCACGTCCGGCCGGTTGCGTTGGATGATCTCCGCCACGTTCCTGGCCTGCGCGTCGTCGCGGGTGCCGAGGTCCTGGACGAGCTCGCCCTGGCTGGCGCGGTTCAGCGACGCGTTGAAGGTGGCGAAGCGCACCTGGGCGGGGCCGGCCGCGGCCGTCATGGGGGTTACGGTACTGGTCAACAGGAGCCCGGCAGCCGTCGCGGCTAGTGTGGACACCAGGGACATGGTCGCTCCTCCCGGCAGCGCGGTGACCTGGTGACTATGCCGCAGGTATGCCGCTCGTACCACCGTGGTGAGATGAACTGTCGGGATCGCAACGCAGCGTCGCGATTCCTCGAGTGGTACCCACGTCAGCAGATCTGCGAAAGGCACGCTAGGTGAGCGAGTTCGACACCGTTCTTGTCGTCGACTACGGGGCGCAGTACGCGCAGCTGATCGCCAGACGGGTGCGGGAGGCACACGTCTACAGCGAGATCGTCCCGTCGACGATGAGCGCCGCGGAGATGCTGGCGAAGAAGCCGAAGGCGGTGATCCTTTCCGGCGGCCCAGCCTCGGTGTACGCGCACGGAGCGCCCCAGGTCGACCCTGGGCTGTTCACCGGCGAGGTGCCGGTGCTCGGGATCTGCTACGGCTTCCAGGCGATGGCCCTGGCACTCGGCGGCACCGTGGCCCGTACCGGCGGCAGCGAGTTCGGCGGCACGTCGCTCACCGTCCTGGACGAGGGCACCCTGTTCCGCGGCCAGCCGCGGCTGCGGCAGGTGTGGATGTCGCACGGCGACGAGGTGACCGCCGCGCCCCCGGACTTCACCGTGCTGGCGTCCAGCGAGGGCGCCCAGGTCGCGGCCTTCGAGTACGCGCCGAACGGGCTCTACGGCGTGCAGTTCCACCCTGAGGTGATGCACACCGAGCAGGGGCAGCAGGTGCTCGAGCGGTTCCTCTACGACGCGGCGGGCTGCCGGCCCACCTGGACGATGCTGAACATCGTCGAGGAGCAGGTCGACCGGATCCGTACCCAGGTCGGCGACCGGCAGGCGCTGTGCGCGCTGTCCGGCGGCGTCGACTCCGCAGTCGCGGCCGCGCTGGTGCAGCGGGCCCTCGGCGACCGGCTGACCTGCGTATTCGTCGACCACGGGCTGCTGCGCAAGGGCGAGGCCGAGCAGGTGGAGAAGGACTTCGTCGCGGCGTCCGGCGTGCGGCTGAAAGTCGTGGAGGCCGCCGACCAGTTCCAGCAGGCGCTCGCCGAGGTGCACGACCCGGAGGAGAAGCGCCGGATCATCGGGCACGAGTTCATTCGGGTCTTCGAGCAGACGGCCCGCGAGCTGGCGGCCGTGGAGGACGTCGGCTTCCTGGTGCAGGGCACGCTGTACCCGGACGTCGTCGAGTCCGGCGGTGGCACGGGGACGGCGAACATCAAGTCGCACCACAACGTCGGCGGGCTGCCCGACGACCTCGCCTTCGAGCTGGTCGAGCCGCTGCGGTGGCTGTTCAAGGACGAGGTGCGCCGGGTGGGCGAGGAGCTGGGGCTGCCCACGGAGATCGTCTGGCGGCAGCCGTTCCCCGGGCCGGGGCTGGCGATCAGGATCGTCGGCGAGGTCACCAGGGAGCGCCTCGACCTGCTGCGCGAGGCGGACGCGATCGCCCGCGAGGAGCTCACCCGCGCCGGCCTGGACAGGGACGTCTGGCAGTGCCCGGTCGTGCTGCTCGCCGACGTCCGCTCGGTCGGCGTGCAAGGCGACGAGCGCACCTACGGGCACCCGGTGGTGCTGCGCCCGGTGACCAGCGAGGACGCGATGACCGCGGACTGGGCGCGGCTGCCGTACGAGGTGCTCGGCCGGATCTCCACCCGGATCACGAACGAGGTCCGCGAGGTGAACCGGGTCGTCCTCGACGTCACCAGCAAACCCCCGGGCACCATCGAGTGGGAGTGACGCCACCGACCTGCGGTCAGTACTGTCGCCAGCGCGCCTGGGGATCGCTTCACCCGAACCCGCTTGGTCCTGGTCACCTGTCGTCGGTGCGCCTGCGCCACATCAGACGCCTCAGCAAGGGGATGCGCTGGCGAACGGCCGGCTGGACGGGTGCGCATTCGTCCAAGCCTCGAGGTCGGTTACCTCGGTAACGTTCCTCTTGGACCCGGACGGGAGGGGGCGGCGGCGGTGGCCGAGCACGCGATCATCGAGGCGGATACGCAGGGTGTCATCGTGCGGTGGAGTGCGGGGGCCGAGGTGCTGTTCGGGCACCGGGCGGAGGATGCGGTCGGTCGGACGCTCGATCTGGTCGTGCCGCAGCGGCTGCGTGAGGCGCACTGGACCGGGTTCGCAACGCCATGGCGCACCCCCAGGTCAAGGACCTGGCCGCCGACCTGCCGGTGCTCTGCGCGGACGGCCAGGAGGGGCACTTCCCCGGAAGGCTGCTCGTACTCTGCGACGGCCTCGGCACGGCCGTCGGTGCGATGGCGATCTACGCGCCGGCCGGGAGCACCGGGGTACGCCCGTTCGGCTGAGCACGAAGCTAGAGGGTGACCGAGTCGCCCGGTTCGAGGCGGTGGAACGTGGCGCCGGACTCGGTACTGACCTGCTCCGCGTGCCCGCCGTAGACGCTGAGCCCGGCGGGGGTCAGCAACGCGTCGTGGACCGGGTGCACCCGTCCGGGCGCGACCTGTGCCAGCTGCTCGACGGTCTCGCTGAGCTTCGCCCACGGCGCGTTCAGCGGCAGCAGCAGCGTCTCGATGGGCTCGTCCGGGACGGTGAACGCGTCCCCCGGATGGAAGACCCCGTCGATCAGGAAGCCGGTGTTCGCGATGATCGGGATCGCGTCGCGGATGACGGCGTGGTCCACGCCGTGTGCGCGCACGGTGCAGCCCGCGGCGTCGAACTGCTCGCCGGCACGCACCGCGGTGACGCGGCCGGGGTACGAGGTGTCCAGCTGCTCGGCGAGCGGCCGGTTGGTCCAGACGTGCAGATCGGCGTTGGTGCTCAGCGCGGCGCCTAGTTTGTCCCGATCGAGATGGTCGGGGTGTTCATGTGTGACGAGAACCGCATCCGCGCCTTCGAGGGCAAAATCTTCGCTGAATATGCCCGGATCGATGACCAACGTTTTACCGTCGGCGACAATGCGTACGCAGGAATGTCCGAGCTTGGTTAGCTGCATTACCAACCCTTTCTCGACGCTTGCTGCCGATGGCAGGCTATCGCCGTCCGAGGCACGGCAACAGCGGACGCCGTGAAAGGCAACCTTCGGGGGCTGTCGAGCGTCTTGGACGAAGTGACACCATTAGCATGAGCGGACGCCCAAACCCGTATCCGGCGCGCCGGCGAGTATTGGCGTACGGTGCGGTGGGTGCCACGGCTGGGTAGCACCGCCGCACGACGAGAGGAGAGCGACCGGGTGTATACGCCGGAGCGGCTGGACCGCGACGGGGCAAGTAGCCGGGCGTCTCGCCGCCGCCGCAGGCGCACTCCCGCACGGCAGACCTGGGCTGCGGTCGGGCTCGCCGCCGTGTCGACACTGCTCCCCGGCTCCGGTCACATCTGGGCGGGCCGGCGGCGCTCAGGCATCGCCATCCTCGCGTTCTTCCTCCTCCTGGCCGGCGGTGGCGTGCTCCTCGCGACCGTCGTGGACCCCACCCAGCTGCTCGTCTACGCGGTCGACACCAACGTGCTGACCGCCGTCATGGTCACCGCGGTGCTGCTCGCCATCGGCTGGTCCGCGGTCATCGTCTCCGCGTACCACCTGCGCCGGCCCGGCCAGTCCAGCGTTCTGCACGGACTGTTGGCTGCGCTCGTCGTCGGCGTGCTCAGCTTCGCGGTCTCCACGCCGCCGATCTACGCGGCACGACAGGCCTACGTCGGGCGTGACGTCATCAGCAACGTCTTCAACGACGACGACAAGCAACCGCGGAAGTCCAAGGAAGGCAAGGATCCCTGGGCCGACAAGCCGCGCCTGAACGTCCTCCTGCTCGGCGGCGACGGCGGCAGGAACCGCACCGGTGTCCGTACCGACACGATGATCGTGGCGAGCATCGACACTCGTACCGGAGACACGGTGATGTTCAGCCTGCCGCGCAACATGCTCAACGCGCCGATGCCCGACCGGATGAAGGACGAGTTCCCTTCCGGCTACACGGACATGCTCAACGCCGTCTACGTGTACGGCACGGACAACCCGAACAAGTTCAAGAAGGGCAGCAATCCCGGCGCGCAGGCCACGCAGGAAGTGATCTCGGAGATCCTCGGCCTGAAGATCGACTACTACGCGCTGGTGAACCTGAAGGCGTTCGAGGAGATCATCGACGCGATCGGCGGTATCACCGTCTACGTCGAGAAGGACCTGCCGATCGGGCCTGAGGGCGCGTACGTCGGTTACGTCCGCAAGGGCAAGCGACATCTGAACGGCAAGAAGGCACTGTGGTACGCGCGATCGCGTGCCGCGGACGACGACTACCACCGCATGCAGCGGCAGCGATGCGTGATGGCCGCGATCGCGAAGCAGGCCGACCCTGCGACCGTGATGCGCAGCTTCCAGAAGATCGCCGCCACCACGAAGAAGAACGTGAAGACCGACATCCCCAACGACGACCTGCCCGCGCTGCTCCAGTTGGGGAAGAAGGCCAAGAGCGCGGAGATCAGCAGCCTGCCGTTGATCCCGCCGCTGGTGGACACCGGGAACCCGGACTATCCGCAGATCAAGGCCGAGGTGCAGGAGACCATCCGCAAGGCGGAGAAACGGTCGGAGAAGAAGCGCGCCAAGAAGCCGTCCGACGACAAGGGCAAGGCCAAGAAGCCCAAGACGTCGAAGACCGGCAAGCCAGGCAAGCCGAACTCGGTGGAAGCCGCCTGCGGGCTCGACTAGTGGGCATCTCCGGAAGTTCGTCGGGGGCTCAGGTCCAGGCGGTCGGGTCGGCGAGGTAGAGACCGCAGGCTGTGTCGAGGGCCTCCTCGGCGGTACCGCCCATGGAGCCGGTGGGTAGGTATGAGTCTTCGTAGTCG